>CAIUPC010000631.1 GCA_903900905.1 uncultured Acetobacteraceae bacterium | reverse complement strand
TGGAGTTCCTCGTAGTCGCCGTCGCCGGACGACAAGGCCTCGATCCCCAGATTGGACGCAGCCACCGCGACCGCCGTTTGTTCCGCCAGCACCGCGAGATTCTGCTGCACCGCCTGGAATTTGGAGATCGGGCGGCCGAACTGCACGCGTTCCTGGGCATAGGTGACGGCGAGGTCCATCGCCCGCTCCAACGCGCCCGACATCATCGTCGCGCGGGCCAGGGCGCCCCGCCGGTAGAGCCCGGCGCGGGAGACGCCGTCCGGCAAAGACGCTGCCGCGTCGGCTTCGACATGGAAGCCGTCGAAGGTCAGCGTGTCGCGGGATTCATTGGCAATGTTCTTGCCTTTTTCGGCGGTGGGTGCGGACGCGGCATCGAGCACCACCGCCATTTCCCCATCCGGCCCATCGGCGATCAGCACGATCTGCTGCACGAAACTGGCATAGGGCAGGCGGCTGGCGGTGCCCGTCAGGCTCCAGCCATTGCCATCGCGTGCCAGGGTCAACCGATCGCCCGACCGCACTGGCCCGACGGTCATTGGGCCATCGCCGATATCGAGCCCGGCCGAGGACGCGACCCAGCCGGCGAGCATGGTCTCCGCCAGCGGAATCGGCGCCGAGAACCGCCCCGCCACCCTCAGCGCCGCATACAAATCGGCCCATTCCGCATCCGCACCGCCCGCGGATTCCGGCAACGCCGCCAGCGGCACGCCGGTTTCGCTGACCGCCTGCCAGAGGTCGGCGGCGAACACGCCGGTTTCGGCGGCATCGACCACCTGTTTGGTGCACTTGTCCTCAAACAACCGCCCCATGCTTTCCAGGAGCATCCTGGTCTCGTCACGAATTGCCATGATGCGTCTCCCTCAGCGCAGACCAAGACCGCGGGCGATGATCCCGCGCAGGATTTCGCGTGTGCCGCCCTGGATCGACAGGCGCGGCGCGTTCATCGTCACGCGCGCGATCATCGAGGCGTACAGATCGATCGCCTGCAATTCCGTCTCCATCGGGAACAACTGCCGGGCGATGACCGGAATATCCTGCTCGTAGCGGGTGCCGAGGTCCTTCACGACCGCGGATTCGTTGTTCGGCTGCAGGCCCTCCATCAGCATGCCGGCGATCGAGACCGACATGCTGCGCAGCGTCGCCAGCTGGGAAATCAGCTTGCCCAACGCCACCGCCGTCGCCTTGTCCGGGTTCGGCCCGGCCATGCGAATCATCTGTTGCAGCATCTGGAAGAACACCAGGAAGCGGTCGGGCGCGCTGCGCTCGAACGCGAGTTCGCTGGTGAGCTGGTTCCAGCCATTGCCTTCCTTGCCCAGCAGCAGATGGTCGGGGACGAAGACGTCGGTCAGGAAGATCTCGTTGAAATGGTGTTCCCCCAGCAGGTTGATGACCGGGCGGATTTCGATGCCGGGGGTTTTCAGGTCCAGCAGGAACTGGGTCGCGCCGGCATGGCGATCCGTCACCTCCACATCGTTCTGCGCCATCTTGCAGAACAGGATCGCGAAGTCGGCGCGATGCGCGTTGGAGGTCCAGAGCTTGGTGCCGTTGATCCGGTAGCCGCCATCGACCTT
>CAIUPC010000630.1 GCA_903900905.1 uncultured Acetobacteraceae bacterium | reverse complement strand
GGTCCTCATTGATCCAGTGGTTGTATTTGCCACCATCGGGGGAGTTGACCACGCCCGCGATATGGCCCGACGCGGCCAGCACGAAGCGCTTCTTGCCGCCCAGCAGCTGGGTGCCGCGATAGGTGGATTTCCAGGGCGCGATATGATCCTCCCGCGTCGACAGGAAATACGCCGGGGTTTTTACCTTGGCCAGATCGATCGGCACGCCGGACAGGGTGATGCCGCCGGGTTCGCGCAGTAGATTGGCCTGATACATATTGCGCAGATAGAAGCTGTGCATCTTCGCCGGCATGCGGGTGGAATCGGCGTTCCAGTACAGCAGGTCGAAGGGGAAGGGGTCGTTGCCCAGCAGGTAGTTGTTAACCACGAACGACCAGATCAGATCATTGGCGCGCAGCATGTTGAACGTCGTCGCCATCTCACTGCCTTCGAGATAGCCGCGCTTGTTCATCTTCTCTTCCAGCGTGCGCAGCTGTTCCTCATCGATGAACACGCCGAGTTCGCCGGCTTCGGCGAAGTCCATCATGGTCACGAAGAAGGTCGCGGTCTTGATCCGGTCATCGCCCTTGGCGGCCATATAGGCCAGCGTGGACGACAGCAGCGTGCCGCCGAGGCAATAGCCAATCGCATTGACCTCCTTCTCGCCGGTCGCGGCCTCGATCGCGTCGAGGGCGGCGAGGAAGCCTTCGTGCATATAGTCTTCGAAATTCTTCTCGGCCAGCTTCTCGTCCGGGTTGACCCAGGAGATCACGAACACCGTATGGCCCTGCGACACCGCCCAGCGGACGAAGCTGTTCTTGGGGCGCAGATCGAGGATGTAGAACTTGTTGATCCAGGGCGGCGCGATCAGCAGCGGCCGCTTCAGCACCTTTTCGGTCGCGGGCGTGTATTGGATCAGCTGCATCAGGTCGTTCTGGTAGACGACCTTGCCGGGGGACACGCCGATATTGCCGCCGACTTTAAAGGCGTCGGTATCGGTCATCTTGATGCGCAGCTGGCCCTTGCCGCGCTCCAGATCGCCCAGCAGGTTGTTCAGGCCCTTCAGCAGGTTCTCACCGCCGGTTTCCGCGGTCTTGCGCAGCACTTCGGGGTTGGTGAGCACGAAGTTGGTCGGGCTCATCGCATCCATGAACTGGCGGGAGTAGAAATCGACCTTCTGCGCGGTCTTGGGGTCGAGCCCGTCCACCTGGGTGACGACGTCCTGCACGTAGCGGGCGGACAGCAGATAGGACTGCTTGATGAAGTCGAAGACCTCATTTTCCTTCCAGGCGCTGTCCTTGAAGCGGCGATCGCCGGGGCTGTCGATCACCGGCGCGGTGTCGAGGCCCATGACCTTGCGCGTGGTGTTCTGCCACAGCGTCATCGTGTCCTGCCAAAAGCCGATCTGGGCTTTGAGCAGGCGGGAGGGGTCGGACATCAGCTTCATGGTCATTTCCATGAAGGCGCGGCCGATATTCATCGCATCCGCGCCGCCGTCGTTTTCCTCCGCCTGGCGCTTGAGCCAGTCCCCGACAATGCGCTGCGACCGCTCGGCGACATCGGCCATGCTCTGACCGACCGCCTGCGGATCCGGCAGCTTGAAGCCGGGGGCTTCGGGCTGGGCGGCGGTGTTTTCGGCTTTGGCCATGCGGGCATCCTTTGCGTCGGCACCACCAGAGGCTACACAGGCCGCCGGCAGCGTGGAGCGGATCTGAACAATGACGATCAGCGGGAGTGATGTGCAACCTACGGGCGTGCGCAAACGGGTTCAAGGCTGGTGTTTGCCTGTTACAGTACCGGCCCTGGCCGGGCTGCTGGCGGGCTGTTCGACGCTGGAGTCGGTGAACCCGGTTAATTGGTGGCACAGCGCGGAGGGCGGCAAGATCGCCGAACAGCGCCCGGCGCCTCCCGGCGCGGATGCCGCCTATCCCAACCTGGCCAATGTGCCCGCCCGTCCGGCGCCGCCGGACCGGGAGGCGATGCGCAAGGTGACCGAAGGCCTCGTGGCCGACAGGCAGAACGCGCAATACACCACCGCGGCCGCGCCTCTGGCCGATCCGTCGTCGGCCACGGCGTCGCCGGGATTGTTTGGGTCAAGGACGTTGCCGCCGCCGGCGCCGCCGCGTCCGCCCGCCCCGGGTGGGGTGAGCGCGACACTCAGCGCCGCCTCGGCCCCGCCCGCCCCGGCGGTGACGTCTGATCCGCCGGCGCCGCCGTCACGGGCGCCGGTCAAGCCGGTGGCCAGTGCGCCTCTCGCCGCCCCGGAGCCGGCCGCCGTGGCCGAACCGCCGGTGATGTCGGCTGCCCCGCCGCCGCGTCCGGCTGCCGCTCCGGCGGCCGCGCCCGTGGCGGCGGCGCCGTCCGGGCCGATTCCGGTCGAATCCAACGCGATGTCCCTGGCCTTCGACCCCGGCTCCTATTCCGTTCTGGCGACGACGGCCGCGGCCCTGAAGGCGGTCGCCGCGAACCGGCAGAAGCAGACGATCGTGCTCACCGGCTATGGCGATGCCAGTTCCAGCGATCCAGCGGTCCAGGCCACGGCGTTGAATTTGGCCTTGGCACGCGCCCAGGCGGCGGCCGATACGCTCAAAGCCGCGGGCGTGCCCGCCAGCGCGATCCGTATCGGTGGCGAAGCCGCCGGTCGCGGAGTCAGCCTGCGTCTGCTACAATAAGACCATCATAAGCCCCGAAAGGCCTGCCATGAGTACCGATACCTCCGGTGAATTCCACCGCATCCGCCGTCTGCCGCCTTACGTCTTCGCCGAAGTGAACTCGGCCAAGGCCAAGGCCCGCGTCGCCGGGGAGGATATTATCGACCTGGGCATGGGCAATCCCGACAGCGCGACTCCGCCGCATATCGTGGCCGCGCTGGTTAAGGCGGTGGCGGATCCGCGCACCCATCGCTACTCCACCAGCCAGGGCATTCCTGGTCTGCGGCGGGCGCAGGCGGCGTATTATGAGCGCCGGTTCGGCGTGAAGCTGGACCCGAATACCGAGGTCATCGCGACCCTCGGCTCCAAGGAAGGCCTGGCCAATCTGGCGGCAGCGATCACCAGCCCGGGCGATACCATCCTGGTGCCGAACCCGTCCTACCCGATCCATCAGTTCGGCTTTATCATCGCCGGGGCGGCGGTGCGCTCCATCCCCGCCACGCCGGATGACGACATGCTGCGCGCGCTGGATACGGCGGTGCGCCATTCCGTGCCCAAGCCGACGGCGTTGATCGTGAATTTCCCGTCCAACCCGACCGCTTATCTGGCCGATTTGGAATTCTACAAGGAAATCGTCGCCTTCGCCCGCAAGCACGAGATCTGGGTGCTGTCCGATCTGGCCTATGCGGAGATCTACTTCGGCGACAAGCCGCCGCCGTCGATCCTGCAGATCCCCGGCGCCAAGGACATCGCGGTGGAGTTCACCTCCATGTCCAAGACCTATTCCATGCCCGGCTGGCGGATGGGCTTCGCGGCCGGCAATGCGCGCCTGATCAACGCCCTGACGCGCATGAAGTCCTATCTGGACTATGGCGCCTTCACGCCCATCCAGGTCGCCGCGACCGCCGCCCTGAACGGGCCGCAGGATTGCGTCGAAGAAATGCGCACCCTCTATCGCGAACGCCGCGATGTGCTGATCAAGGGCCTGGTCTCCGCCGGTTGGGACATGCCGAGCCCGGAGGGTTCGATGTTCGCCTGGGCGCCGATACCGCCGGCTTACGCGTCGCTGGGTAGCGTCGAATTCAGCAAGCTGCTGCTTGATCGCGCCAAAGTGGCGGTGGCCCCGGGCCTCGGCTTTGGGGAGCATGGTGACGGTTTCGTCCGTATCGCTCTGGTCGAGAACACCCACCGCCTGCGTCAGGCCGTTCGCAATATCCGCGGCTTCCTGCAGGGCGGTTCCAACGTCGCGCAGGCCCCGGCCGCTGACGCCTCTCTTTCGGAAGCCGCCGCACAATGAGCCGTCCTCTCTCCGTTGCTGTCGCCGGCCTTGGCACTGTTGGGGCCGGGGTTCTCAAGGTCCTGCGTGAAAACGCCGACCTCGTTTCCGCGCGCGCTGGGCGGCCGATCGCGGTGACGGCGGTGTCGGCGCGTGACCGGTCGAAAGATCGCGGCGTGCCGGTGTCCGGCCTGCGTTGGTATGATGATCCGGTGGCTTTGGCCTCCGATCCCGCCGTCGATGTGGTGGTTGAGGCGATTGGCGGGTCGGAAGGCTCCGCCCGCGCTTTGGCCGATGCGACGATCGCGGCTGGCAAGCATCTGGTGACCGCCAACAAGGCGCTGCTGGCGGTGCATGGGGCGGAACTCGCCGCCGCCGCTGAAGCCAAGGGCGTGTCGCTGGCGTTCGAAGCGGCGGTGGCCGGCGGCATTCCGGCGATCAAGGCGGTGCGCGAAGGCCT
>CAIUPC010000629.1 GCA_903900905.1 uncultured Acetobacteraceae bacterium | reverse complement strand
GTCATCGGCGGGCGCCCCGCCGCGCCGCTCATTCTCGAGGCGCTGCGCCGGTTGGAATATCGCGGCTATGACAGCGCGGGGATCGCGACGCTGGATCATGGTGCGATCGACCGCCGCCGCGCGGCCGGCACGCTCGGCAATCTCGCCGCCGTCCTGAAGCAGGACCCGCTCGCCGGCCTCACCGGTCTCGGCCACACCCGCTGGGCCACCCACGGCGCGCCGACCAAGAACAACGCCCACCCGCATGGCACCGCCCGGGTGTCGCTGGTGCATAACGGCATCATCGAAAACCACGCCGAGCTGCGCGCTGAGCTTGAAGCGGAGGGGCAGATCTTCGCCTCCGAAACCGATACCGAAACCGTGGCCCAGCTCGTCGATCTGCATTTGCGCCGCGGCATGCAACCGATCGAGGCCGCCGGCGCCGCGCTCCGCCGCCTGGAAGGCGCCTATGCGCTGGCGATGATCTTCGCCGGCCACCCCGAACTGATGGTCGTCGCCCAGCACGGCGCGCCATTGGCCGTGGGCTTCGGCGATGATGAGATGTTTGTCGGCTCCGACGGGCTGGCCCTTGCCCCGCTCACCCGCCGCATCGCTTATCTGGAAGATGGCGACTGGGCCGTGGTTGATCGCCAGGGCGCGGCCTTCTTTAACATGGCCGGCGAGACGGTGCAGCGCGAGGCCAAACTCACCCGCCTGACCGGCGCTGCTATCGGCAAGGGCAATTTCCGGCATTTCATGGAGAAGGAACTCCATGAACACCCCGCCGTTATCGGCGACACCCTGCACCGGATGATCGATCCCGGCACGCGTGCCGTCACGTTGCCCAATCTCGGCATCGACTTCGCCACCCTGCCGCGCATTACCATGAGCGCCTGTGGCAGCGCCTTCTACGCTGGCCTCGTCGGGCGCTGGTGGTTTGAGGCGATGGCCCGCATTCCCATGGATGGCGACGTCGCCAGCGAATTCCGCTATCGCACGCCGCCGCTGCCGCAGGGTGGTCTCGGCCTGCTGGTCTCCCAATCCGGCGAAACCGCGGACACGCTGGCCGCGCTCCGCTACATGCGCGAGCAAGGGCAGCAGGTGCTGTCGATCCTGAACGTGCCGGAAAGCAGCATGGCCCGGGAATCCGACGCCGTCCTCGAAACCGTCGCCGGCCCGGAAATTGGCGTTGCCAGCACCAAGGCCTTTACCGCCCAGCTATCCGTGCTGGCCTGCCTGGCTCTGGCCGCCGGGCGCGCGCGCGGTGCCATCACCGCGGCCGAAGAAGCCGCGATGACCCAGGCCCTGCTGGAGGTCCCCAGCCGCGCGGCCGAAGTGCTGGAAAACGACGCCGCCATCAAAGCCATCGCCGAACGCGTCGCGAAGGCGCGCGACGTGCTCTATCTCGGCCGCGGCAATTGCTACCCGATCGCCCTGGAGGGCGCGCTGAAGCTGAAAGAAATCAGCTACATCCACGCCGAGGGTTATGCAGCCGGGGAGATGAAGCACGGCCCCATCGCGCTGATCGACGCGCAGGTGCCGGTGATCGCGATCGTGCCGTCGGGCCCGTTGTTCGAAAAAACCGCTTCCAACATTCAGGAAGCGGCGGCGCGCGGCGGTCAGGTGATCGTGTTCTCCGACGCGGAGGGCGCCGCCAAGCTGAAGGGCATCGCCGTTGAAACGGTCATCCTGCCGCGGGTCGATCCCTTCGTGGCGCCGATCCTGTATGCGATTCCGGTGCAGATGCTGGCGTATCATGTGGCGGTGCTGAAAGGCACGGACGTCGATCAGCCGCGCAATCTGGCGAAATCGGTGACGGTGGAGTAGGCGCGTGGGCTGCTTAAGCCCTGGTCATGGCGGGCTTGAGCCAGTCACCGGTCGTTCCACGCCGTCATGGCCCGGATAAGCCCTACCGCGTTCACAGATCGCGGAAACGAAAATTTGGCAGGTTGGGACAACGGTATTTTTTCCCCGTCATGGCCCGGCTTGTCCGCATAGGCATCAGGATAAGCCACGCCGGGGGAAAATAATGCTTCCCTCGGCTCGAATCGGTACGATTCATAGCAGAGATGCATCAATCAGCATCTCCCATCTGGGACGCCTGGTCC
>CAIUPC010000628.1 GCA_903900905.1 uncultured Acetobacteraceae bacterium | reverse complement strand
GCGCCCTCGCGGTGCCGACCTCCGGCGTGCGGCCGCAAAGTGCCTCGGCCGGCACCATCAACGGTGCGTCGCTCGACCGCATGGCGCACAACATGCCGCTGTCCTGCGTGCTGCATCAGAACCTCGGCGCCCTCGGCGGCACGCCCACGACGACCAGTGTCATCACCAAGCTGCAGGACAGCGCCGACAATACGACCTTCGCCGACTACGCGCCGGCCAACCAGAACAGCGTGGTGCAGGCCTGCGCGGCGCTGACGGCGACCAACACCGACAACACGGCGAACATCAACCTGTCCTCGGCCCGGCGCTACATCCGCGCCGTCACCACGGTGGCGTTTACCGGCGGCACCTCGCCGACCGCGCTGGTGGCGGCGACGCTGGTGATTGCCGGCGAGAACCTCGAGGCGGCCATCTGATGAAGCTGGTCGAACTCACCCGTGATCTGCGGCCCTGGCGCGCCGGCGACAGCGCGCTGGTGCCGGATGCGGTGGCCGACGCCATGGTCGGGGCGGGTGAGGCGCACAGCGCCCGCCCGTTCCCGCCGCAGGCTGAGGCCTCTGCTCAGGTCCAGGAGCGTCCGCGCGGGTCGTATCTGACCCGCAAGCGATCCTGACGAGGCCCCCCCGCCATGTCGATCCAGATCATCTCCACGGTCTTGGTGGCCGCCTCGAGCTACGACCTGACCGACCTGGCGACGGCGAAGGACGAGTTGTCGATCAAGACGGCGCAGACCAGCAACGACGCGTTCATCGGCCGGGCGATCACCCAGGCCAGCACAGCGGTCGCCAACTACTGCAACCGCGTGTTCCAACTCGAGACGGTGCAGGATGTCTGCATCCCCGATCGTGATGCCTATCCCTCCCAGGTGCCAGGTGGCGTCAGCCCGTTGCAGGTGAGCCGCTATCCGGTGGCGGCGGGATACAGTACGATCGAGACCTCCGCCGCCACGGCCTCGGGCGCGGTGCTGCCGTTCGCGGCAACCGCCGGCGTCGCGGTCGGCCAACCAACCGCCGGAACCAACATCCCGGTCGGTGCCGTCGTCGCAGCCGTCGCCGCCAGCAGCGTGACCCTCTCCATGCCGATCACGGGCGTCGTGGCAGCCGGTAGCGCAATCACGTTCGGCACGGTGGTGGTAGTGGCCAATGCCTCGGGCACCAGCACGACGCTGGTGCAGGATACCGACTACCGCATCGATGGAAGGCGCGGGCAGCTGGTCCGGCTCAGCCCCATGACCGGGTTCCCCATGACGTGGGAGGCGTTGCCCACCACGGTCCTCTACCAGGGCGGCTTCAGTATCATCCCGGCCGATGTGGTCGAGGTGACCCTGAAAGCCGTCACACAGCGCTTTGCCGGCCGCGGGCGCGATCCCCTGCTCAAGTCGCAGATCCAACCGGGCATCGGCGAGCAGACCTATTGGGTCGGTGGCATGCCCAACATGGTCGGCGCCTTTACCAAGGAATTGGCCGACCAACTCGACAATTACCGCGTGCCGGTGACGGCATGACCGACAGCTTCGGCGTCGATATTGGGGGCGACACCAGGGTCGTGCTGCGGTTCGAGCGATTCCCGTCGCTGGCGCATGACCGGCTGTTGGCGGCGCTCAAGAATATCGAACAACGGCTTGAGGCGGCGGTCCTGGCCTCGCTGCCAGCCGATAAGAGCGGGAACCTGCGCAGCATGGTCGGCGGCCGGGTCTATGACCGCGGCAACCGTATCGCGGCGGTGGTGGGTGTCCGGGTCAAAGACGCCGCCAGTCCCGCGCAAGCGGCACGCAAGGCCCTGACTCTGGAATTCGGCAACCGCGGTAACGCCATCACCATGAAGGCCCACCGCATGCGGCTGGACCATGCCTGGGCCAATGCGATCACACCGAAGATGGTTGATGTCGGGTCCTACAGCCGAACGCCGACGATCGCGGCCATGAACTTCCTGCGCGGCCCGGCCGCGGCAATCCGCCCTGAGGCCATCGCCGAAATGCAGGCGGCTGTCGCTGCCGCTCAGAAGGACGTAGCCGCATCATGAGCCGTGAAGACGTCATGGTCGCGCTGTTCAATGCCCTGGCGGCATCCGGTTCTTATGCCACGATGGGCCGCCGCTTGATCCATTGGGGGCAGGTGTCCGAACAGCCGGCGCTGTTCCTCCGCCATGTGGGTGATGAGACGCCGCCGCGCCCGACCAACCGCCCTGGCCGCGTCGTCATGGAATGCGAGGCATGGGTCTACGCCAAACGGGACGGCGACCCGGCTGCCACGGCTGAAACGCCGATCAATGACCTGATTGATGCCATCGATTTTGCGCTCCGGCCGCCTCCCGGCCGTCAGGATCAGACGTTGGGCGGCACCGTCCAGCACGCCTGGATTGAGGGACGCACTGAAATCCACCCCGGTGACCTCGATGGTCAGGCCATCGCCGTCGTCCCGATCAAAGTCCTTGTCCCCGTCATAGGATAACCGCCGCCATGGATGAAATGAACGAACCGGCACCCCAGGCGCCGGATCGGCTCGACCTGCTGCTGAACCAATGGATGCAGGACTGCATCCACGGCAGCCCGGTTGCCCAGGACACCCCTTCCTTCAACCACCTTTCAACCGCCGCGCTTCCTGAACTGAAGCGCCGCTTGCAGGAGCAGCCCGCATGAGCAATTTCGCAGAGCCGATGATGTTCGGGGTCGGGCGCATGCTCGCGCGCCAGAACCTGTCCTCCGGCGTCGCCAGCCCGCTGGAATTCGGAGCGTTGAGCGATGTGTC
>CAIUPC010000627.1 GCA_903900905.1 uncultured Acetobacteraceae bacterium | reverse complement strand
TCAGGAAGCCAATCGATGATCGATTTCCAAACCGACCCTTCCCGCTACCGGCATTGGAAGATCGCCTGCGATGGTGCCATCGCGACATTGTCCATGGATGTTGACGCCGATGCGCCGCTGCTGGGCGGGTATGAACTCAAGCTGAACTCTTACGACCTCGGCGTGGATATCGAACTGGCCGATGCGGTGCAGCGATTGCGGTTTGAACATCCGGAGGTGAAGACCGTCATTCTTCGGTCAGCCAAAGAGAACGTGTTCTGTGCCGGCGCCAATATCCGCATGCTCAGCAAGGCGACGCATGGGCATAAGGTGAATTTCTGCAAGTTCACCAACGAAACCCGTCTGTCGATCGAGGATGCGAGTGCGCATTCCGGCCAAAGATATCTGGCAGCGATCAATGGTGCGGCCGCCGGCGGCGGCTACGAGTTGGCTGAATGCGCTGATTACATCATGCTTATTGATGATCGCCGATCCTCGGTATCACTGCCGGAACTGCCTTTGCTGGCGGTGTTGCCCGGCACCGGCGGACTGACCCGGCTGACCGACAAGCGCAAAGTGCGCCGCGATCTGGCTGATGTGTTCTGCACCACGGAAGAAGGTGTCCGTGGCAAACGCGCCGTGCAATGGCGGCTGGTCGATGAAGTTGTCGCGCCCTCGGCCTGGGAGGCAAAGGTGCGCGAACGGGCGCTTGCCATGGCTGCGACCTCGGATCGAGCGGGCGGAGCGGGGATCGTGTTGCCATCGTTGAACCGCACGATCACCGCTGATGAGATTGTTTACCCGCATGTCCATGCCCGGTTGATCCGAGATCAACGTCGGGTCGAGATCACGATCAAAGGTCCTGCTGCTCTGCCGGTCGATCTCGCGGGTATTCACACAGAGGGCGCTGCATTCTGGCCCTTGGCGATGGCGCGTGAGCTAGATGATGCGTTGCTGCTGCTGCGTTTGAACGAGCCTGAGCTTGGCCTGATCGTTTTCCGGTCGGAGGGTGACCCACAAAGCATCCTGGCCGTCGATGCCCTGCTGCATCTGCATAAATCCGACTGGCTGGTGCGGGAGATCACCCTGAACCTGAAGCGCGTCTTCAAACGCGTGGATATGATGGCGCGCAGCTTGGTGACCCTGATCGAACCCGGAAGTTGCTTTGCTGGCAGCCTCGCCGAACTCGTCTTCGCAGCCGATCGTGGCGTGATGTTCGCCGGTCGGCGGACCGGGGATAATAAGGAGCCGGCGGCACTGCTTCTGTCCGCGCTGAATTTCGGCGCTTTCCCGATGGGAAATGGTCTGACGCGGTTGCAGACCCGGTTCCTTGGCGAACCCGACAGCATCACCGCCGCCGAAAGCATGATCGGTCAGGCGCTGGCAGCCGATGACGCCGAGGAAATGGGCCTGATCACCTTCGCCTATGACGATACCGATTGGGATGATGAGGTGCGGATGCTGTTGCAGGAACGCGCCTCGTTCTCGGTCGATAGTCTGACCGGATTGGAAGCCAATCTTCGCTTCGCGGGACCTGAGACGATGGAAACCCGCATCTTTGGCCGGTTAACCGCCTGGCAGAACTGGATCTTCCAAAGGCCGAATGCCGTGGGGGAGGCCGGTTCGCTTAAACGCTATGGCTCCGGCCTGCGTCCCGATTTCTCCACTGAACGCGTCTGATCGAAAGGATCGCTCCCATGCCCGATGGATCGCAGATCGACTATGATGGCCTGATTCCCAACAATGTCGGCTTGAATGAGGATTTGCGCGTTCGCAAGGCGCTCGAAGTCTGGCACCCCGGCTATATCGACTGGTGGAAGCAGATGGGACCCGAGGGGTTCCAGGATAGCCTGGTCTATCTGCGTACAGCCGTCGGGGTTGGGAGCGAGGGCTGGGCGAAGTTCGACTTCGTGCGCATGCCGGAATACCGCTGGGGCGTCCTGCTGGCGCCGCAGGTGGAGGGCCGGACCATTCCCTTCGGCGCCCATAAGGGCGAGCCCGCCTGGCAGGAAGTGCCTGGCGAATACCGGTCCATGCTGCGCCGCCTGCTGGTGATTCAG
>CAIUPC010000626.1 GCA_903900905.1 uncultured Acetobacteraceae bacterium | reverse complement strand
TGGATGTCGGGGCGGAGCGCGGCCAGCCATTTCTTGGTGTCGGCCTGGACCGACTGGCCGAACAGGTAATCCTGGTTCAGCAGGTAGACCTTGGTGATTTCTTTCGGCAGTGACCGGATACGGGTCGCGGCGCGCATTTCCACGCTGCCGGCGAAGCGGAATTGCCAGAAATCGCACTTCTCGTTGGTCAGCTCGGTCGCGAGCGCACCGCAGTTCAGATAGATGACCCGGTTGTCGGGGTTGCGGGCGTTATGCTTCGCCACGCCATCGATCAGCGCCGCGCCGACATTGGAGCCGGTGCAATGCATCACGAAGGGGATGTTCTGGTCGGTGACGCTTTTCAGCGCGATCAGGGCTTCCGCCGGCTGCAGCTTGCTGTCGAAGGGCACGATCTCGAGCTGCTTGCCGAGCACGCCGCCTTTGGCGTTGATGCGGTCGAACAGGACCTTGAAGATCTTCAGGAACTCATCCCCGCCCGAAGCAAACGGGCCGGAGAAAGGATCGATATAAGCGATCTTGATCGTATCGGCGGCAACGGCTGGTTGCGCGCAGAGCGCGGTCACGGACAGCGTGGCCGCGGCGAAGAGGCGGCGCAGAATGGGCGTCATAGTCCCTCCCGGGGGAATTTGGTTGTGGAGAACAGTAGGCAGCGGCGGAAAGGCGAGTCAATGCGGGCTACTGCCGGGTAGCGTCCGCCGCGAATGTGCGGTTAACTGCGGTCAACCCGAATCAACCGGGATACGCCTGGGACCAAAGGAAGCTACCATGACCCGCCACGTCGCTCTGCCTCGCCGCCATGTTCTGGGTGGGGCTGCCGCCACCGCTCTCGCCACCCCCTTCGCCGCCCGCGCCCAATCCAAAGAGCCCATCAAGATCGGCACCGCCCTGCCGCTGACGGGTTCGCAGGCCGGCTATGGCAACGACTTCGCCACCGGCACCCGCATGGCGGTCAAGGACGTGAACGACGCTGGCGGCATCGCAGGGCGCCCGGTGGAGCTGGTGGTGCTCGACACCCAGGCCGATCCGCAGCTGGGCATTAACGCGCTGAACCGCTTTATCGGGGTGGAGAAGCTGCCGATGTTCCTGACCGCCTGGTCCGCGGTTGTGAAGGCGCAGGCCCCGATTGCAAACCGGGAGAAGGTGCTGGAGCTGAATTGCGGCGCGAATTCGCCGGAAATCGCGACGCTGGGCGATTATGTGTACACAGCCTTCCCGCTGGCCGAGGTCGATATCGTTAAGCTGGCGAACTACGTCTACACGACGCTCGGCAAGAAGACGGCGGCGGTGCTGTATATCAACAACGACACCGGCATCGACGCGGCCAAGCTGTATCGCGACACCTTCACCGCCGCCGGCGGCAAGATCGTGGCGTTTGAGGCCTATGACCCCAAAGCCACCGAATTCACCGGCATGCTGCTCAAGGCCCGCGCCGCCAATCCTGAGATCGTGCATCTGCACGGGCTGACGGCGGACACGCCGCAGGTGATCGCGCAGATGCGCCAGCTCGGCATGACGCAGCGGGTGACCAGCTACTCCGCCGCGTATAACCCGAAACTGCTTGAACAGCTCGGGCCGGCAGCGGAAGGGTTGATCGTGACGTCCCTGGCGCCGGGGGTGAATGACAACCCGAACGTGGCCGG
>CAIUPC010000625.1 GCA_903900905.1 uncultured Acetobacteraceae bacterium | reverse complement strand
CTGGTTGACGACCGCGTAACGGTCCCCGATCGCGGCATGCAGACGGCGGGAGAACACGTCCGGCCAGCGATCATCCCCGTTCAGGGTCGATGCGGTACCATCGGTAATCGAGTCCCCGAACGTCACCACGGCCTTGGTGCCAGGCGCGGCGTTCATGATGACGGCGTCGAGGAAGTACCATGACGTGGTGGAGAACGGGAACCCTGTTTCGGCCTCATCCGCCGCCTGCGATCCGCCGCCCTGCGGCCCGAGATAGGACGTCTGCAACGCCTTGGCGTGCCAGGTCATCGGCCCGCTCTCACCCACGACATGGAAGCTGACCGCGAGCTTGCGCCCGGTCAGCAGCGGATCGTTGGGGGACTTCACGAAGGGCAGCGCGACCGGGTCAC
The DNA here is from genome assembly GCA_903900905.1 of uncultured Acetobacteraceae bacterium. Classification (GTDB taxonomy): domain Bacteria; phylum Pseudomonadota; class Alphaproteobacteria; order Acetobacterales; family Acetobacteraceae; genus Rhodopila. The sequence goes on along the minus strand of CAIUPC010000625.1, from coordinate 4,979 downwards.
TCTCGATCCATTGCCCCGGCGGGACGGTGACACTGGTTTTGCCTTTGAAGGTGATTGCCTTGTTGCTGCCTTTCAGCACCGCAGCGCCCGAGGTCTGTAACCCCACACGCGCATCCGCGAAGGTGACGGGTTTCGATCCAAATGCGTTCGACAGGCGGATCCGCGCCTCTTTCCCCCAGATATCCGGCCGCAGGATCAGGCGGAAGGTCTGATTGACCGCACCCTTGGCGGGTTCGGGGAAGGCGAATTTCAACTCCGGCTGGGCCGTGGCATTGCCGACGGGATAGGGCCCCTGGGCTGAGCCGGTCCAGCTCACGACCCAACTGCGGGAGTCAGCAGCCATGGCGGTGTTCGCGATCATCGCGCCAGCCAGCATCATGGCAAAAGCATATTTCAACATCGTTCCCTCAATGTGTTACCGGCGGACCGATGCGTTCGATCTCGACCCGGTTGGTGTTATAGGTTGTCGCACCGCAGGCCGCGGAGCGGTCCATGGTCAATGTGTTGGCGCAACCGTTGGTGTCGGCGCCGGTGGCATCGGGCGTGAACCAGGCGCCCTCTTTGATCGAAACCACGCCCGGCGCGATCCCGTCAGTGACCTCCACTGTCATTGTGGTGGAGCCTGCTTCGCTAAAGACCCGCACTGTTTCGCCATGGGCGATGCCACGCGCGGCCGCATCCAGCGGATGCAGCCAGACCGTATCCGGATCGACCCGGGCCAGCGCCGGCTGATTGCCATGGATGGAATGCGTGCGAGCCCGGGACTTCGGCGTGCACAGGCTTAACGGATACCGTTCGGCATCGTCCGGCGGCGCGCCCCATGTCGGGATCGCGGTAATCGGGCCGATACCATAGGGATCGGGGTTCGCGGCCAAGGTCATGGAATGAATTTCGATCTTCCCCGACGGGGTCGAGAACGGCTTCTCACCCCGAATTTCCGCCGCGAAGGCCACCGCGTCCTTGGGTTTTGGGAAGCGTGCGACGCCCTGCTCCTTGAACTGCGCAAAATCACTGACCGCCTTGGCGGTCAGATCACGGAGCCATTCGTCCTCGGTCTTGTCGTTGTAGCCCTGGATCCCCAGACGCTTCGCCAGATCGGTGAATATGTCGATATCATTGCGGCATTCATACATCGGCTCGATCGCCTGACGCATGTAGATGCTGTAATGCCCGGCGCCGGCCCAGGGGGTGTGGACGTCATTCCTCTCCCAGAAGGTCGTCGCCGGCAGCAGAATGTCCGCATAGCGCGCGGTGGGGGTCAGGAAATTATCCTGCGCGACGAAGAACTCCACCTTATCCAACGAGGCCACCATCTTCGACGAATTCGGTGCCTGATTGAACAGGTTTCCGCCCGCCGAATAAATCAGCCTGATATCCGCGGGGTAACCGCCCGCCTTTCCCCGCGCCAGCAGATCCGCCAGCAAAGGCGAGGCCACCCGCGCATCGATCGGGTTCTTGCCTGTCGGCAAACTGCCAATCGCACGCCTGCCGGTGGCACCATTGCTGACGCCGGAATTACCGCCGGGAATGCCGATATTGCCGGTGATCGCGGCCAAAGCATAAGCGGCGCGATGGAACTGCTCACCCTCGATCGTGCGGCCGGGGGCGTAGCCGCAATGCAGCGCGGCGGGCTTCGCGGTCGCGAATTCGATCGCCAGCCGGCGCAATGTTTCGGCGGGAATGCCGGTGATCGCCTCCGCCCATTCCGGGGTTTTAGCGATGCCGTCGCGTTCGCCCATGATGTAGGAACGGTATGATTCCGCACCATCCGGCAGGCCGGTGCTGTCGAAACCCAGCACGTGGCGGTCGCAATAGGCCTGATCATGCAGGTTTTGGCTGACGATCACCTGCGCCATCGCGATCAGGGCAGCCGTGTCGGTGGAAGGGCGGATGAAGATGTGCTCATCCGCCAGCACCCGGCTGGTGATGGTGCGGCGCGGATCAACGCAGACCATGCGCACGCCGGCCTGCTTCGCCTGCCGTAGGAACGGCATGGTACCGGTGCCGAAGGTACCGTCAGCCGGGCTCCAGCCCCACATCAAAATCAGTTTGGAATTGATATAATCGGTGGGTTCGCGGCCGGAGGCCTTGTAGTCCGTGGCAGTGCCAAAGGTGGTGCGAACCGCGAAGACCTCCGCTTCGGCGGACATATTCGACCACAGATCGGTGCAGCCACCGGCCATATAGTGAAACCGTTGCGCCGCGGCGCGGCCATGCAGGCTGCTGAGGCTGCCGGTGCGGGACGCGTCCAGGATCGCCGCGCTGCCATATTCCGCGCGTACGCGCTTCATCTGGGCGGCGACTTCGTCCAGCGCCGCCTCCCAGCTGATGCGTTCGAACTGGCCGGAGCCGCGCGGGCCGGTGCGGCGCATCGGGTATTTCAGGCGATCGGGGTGATAGACCCTCTCGATCTGCCCGACGCCGCGGGCGCAGGCCGGCAGCGGCGGATGGTCCGGATTCCAGCGCCGCTGATCGGTTGAGATATGCACGATCCGGCCATCCGCGACATGCGCGTTGACCACGCAGCGGCCGCCGCAATTATGGCCGCAGGTGCTGGTGACGACGGTTTCCCCCGCGCGCGGGGCCGCACGCGGGGCTTCGTAGATGGTTTCGCTCATAGCATGTCACTCAAAAAACGCAGCAGGCGGGGCGCCAGCAGGAACGATCCGGTGGCGGAGTCTTCCGGTGATGTCGCCATCCAGTAATGCCCCCAGCCCGGAAAGACCGCGTTGCGGGCGTAGAACTTCGCCTGCTTCAACGCGAGCAGGAAATCATCGGACTGGGCACGATCAACAATATCGTCCTCGGTGCCATAGGCCAAAAGGAAGGCGGTCTTGTTGTTCGCCATGGTCACGTAGCTCATGGGCGAGGCGTCAAAGAACACGCGGCGATCGTCCATCGGCGCGGCGCCCAGGAATAATTCCGTTATCTGATTGCGTGGTCGGCTTACCTGATCACTGTTCCACTGGCGGACCATGTCGTAGATGCCATAGACGCCGATGGCGGCCTTCACCTTGGTGCTTTCGCCGGCATAGGGATCATCTTGGTACGCACCCGCGAAGGCCGGTGCGTCCCCTGCCAGGGCCACCAAAGCCGCCAGATGCGCGCCCGCGGAATCGCCGATCAAGGCGATGCGGGCGGGATCGACCTTGAAGGCGGCGGCTTGCGATTTCAGGAATTGCACGGCGGCGCGCACGTCATGCACGGCGTCGGGGTAGCTTTTGCGCCCGGGCGCGGCGACGCGATAATCGATCGCCAGCAGAACGTAACCCCGCTCGGCCAGGAACGGCCCCCAAGCGCGATAGATATCGCGCGATCCCTGCTGCCAGCCGCCGCCATGCACCGCGACCAGCGCCGGGAAAGGTCCGGGTGCCGAGGGGATATAAGCATCGGCCAGAAGCGCGACGCCGTCATGGTTGCCGAATTCGATAGCACGGCGAATCTCGGTCATTTTGGACTCCGTTTTATTGTAGGGCGCCCCGGATGCGGTCGATCAGGCCCAACGCATCGGTCGGGACCGCATCGCCACGCCAGGCCACGTGTTGATCGGGGCGCGATAGCACCAGTTTCTCGCGGTACGGCGGTTGCGTATCGATATCCAGCACGGTCAGTGGCACGCCGCGCGCGGCGGCGGCCTGCGTGATCGCGGTCACGGGCATCGAGGGATCAAACCGCAGCAACGTATAATCCGGGCCCATCGCGTCGTACAGCGACCGCCCGTCTGGCAACCAGACATGCGGCGTGCGGCACCCCGGCACGGTTGAGGGCGTAAACCCATCCATTGAGTACGGTGGCGGCGCCTCCCCATCGTACGCAATAATCGGCGACCGGTCGTAGAACGACCCGAAATTCAACCCGCCGCAGCAGAATTGCGGCGTATGCATCGCCAGCATCTGCTGCCCCAACGCCGCCCGCACCGCCGGATTGGTTTCGAGATCGTCCGGCACCGCGGCCCGCGCCTTCATTAAGGCCGCCGCCGTGTCCATCGCGAAATGCGACACTTGCTCGGTAATCGGCCACCGCTCCGCCTCATGCGCGGCCAACAGCGCCGGTTCGGCCCAGCCTTTCAAAACCCCCGCCAGCATCCAGGACAGGTTCATTGCGTCGGCGATGCCAGCATTCATGCCGAAGCCCGCGAAGGGCACCCAAAGATGCGCCGCATCGCCGCAGATGAAGACCCGGCGATCGCGGAATCTGTCCGCGAGCATGCGGCGGCCGATCCAGTTTTCGCGGGTCAGGATTTCGTATTCGAAATTGGTATCGACACCGAGTATCGCACGAATGCACCAATCCGGATCGATCTGATCAAAACCGGTTTCGTCCGGCCGGAGGTAGTTGTGGATCAGCCATGTCTCCTCGCCATCCACAGCAAACATATTGGCGCTGCGGCGGGGATTCATGACCTGGGTGCTCCAGGCGGGTTCGGATTGCATCATCGCGCGCAGGCCGGGGGCGCGGATATAGGTGGATTGGGTGCGTCCGATCATCGCATCACCGATCAACTGGGCACCGATCTCCCGGCGGACCATCGACGACGGGCCGTCGCAGCCGATCAGGTATTCGCAGCCGATGGAAAAGCGAGCCCCGGTCGCCAGATTTTCGGCATCGGCGACGACTCCCGCATCGGTCTGGGTGAAGCCCAGCACCCGCGTCTGCCACAGGAACCGCACCTTCGGGCGGGACGCCGCGGCTTCGGCCAAGAGCGGATCGAGATAGATCTGGTTGATGCGGTGCGGCGGCTCCGGCGTCGGCCAGTGACCATCCGGTCCATCCTTGAATGTGTAACGATCACGGCGGCAGGGGATCGGGATACGGGCGAAATCCGCCCCCACCGCGGATGTCCGGAAGGCGACGTCGTTAGCGTGATCCGCGGGCAGGCCCTTGTTGCGCACGATTTCGGCAACACCCAACCGGCGGAAAATCTCCATCGTCCGGGCAGCGACATGATTGCATTTCACACCCGGCATCTGTCCGCGCGG
>CAIUPC010000624.1 GCA_903900905.1 uncultured Acetobacteraceae bacterium | reverse complement strand
TGGCTTATCCTGATGCATATGGGGCTTGTCCCGGGGACCAAGGTTTCCAACAGTGCCGCGATTGGTCCCCGGGACAAGCCCGGGGATGACGCGGAAGAGAGGCCGTTGCCGCTAATGTTAGCGCCTATGGGGACAGGCCCGGGGATACTGGGAACAGAAGCCGTCGCCGCCTTAATTTACCCCCATGGGCCAAAGCCCCGCATGTCCGGACCAATCTGGCGATCCGCCAAAGCCGGTCCTGGCGAATCCGGGCCGCGCGCGTCAATGATCCCGCCGGCGGCCAGGCAATGCTGACCGCCGCACCGGAATAGGAACACGCGTGGCCAAACCCGTCACCCGCTTCGTCTGCCAGTCCTGCGGCGCCGTCACCCTGAAATGGGCCGGCAAGTGTGAGACCTGCGGCGAATGGAACACCGTCGAGGAAGAGACCATCGCCGCCCGCCCCGGCCCCGCCGGTAAGGCCGCCACCGGCAAGCGCGTCTCTTTCGTCGGCCTGTCCGGCACCGCCGAACCGCCGCCGCGCGCGCCCACCGGCATCGACGAACTCGACCGTGTCCTGGGCGGCGGGCTGGTGCCGTCCTCCGTCGTGCTCGTCGGCGGTGATCCCGGTATCGGCAAATCCACGCTGCTGCTGCAGGCCGCCGCCCAGCTGGCCCGCACCGGCAAGCGGGTGCTCTATGTCTCCGGCGAAGAATCGATCGAGCAGGTGCGCCTGCGCGCCCGCCGGCTGGGGGTCTCCGACACCTCCATCGAGCTGGCGGCGGCCGTCAATGTGCGCGACATCGCCGCCACGCTGGAGCAATCCAAAGACGCCGCTTTGGTGGTCATCGACTCCATCCAGACCATGTGGCTGGATTCGATCGAAAGCGCCCCCGGCACCGTCGCGCAGGTCCGCGCCTGCTCGTTCGAACTGATCCGCCTCGCCAAGACCAGCGCTTTCAGCCTGGTGCTCGTCGGCCACGTGACCAAGGACGGGTCGCTGGCCGGTCCGCGCGTGCTCGAACACATGGTCGACGCGGTGCTGTATTTTGAGGGCGACCGCGGCCACCAGTTCCGCATCCTCCGCGCCGTCAAGAACCGCTTCGGCGCCACCGATGAGATCGGCGTGTTTGAGATGACCGAGCGCGGCTTGGCCGAGGTTCCCAATCCCTCCGCCCTGTTCCTGGCCGAACGGCGCGGCAACATCGCCGGCAGCGCGGTCTTCGCCGGGCTGGAAGGCACACGCCCGGTGCTGGTGGAGGTGCAGGCCTTGCTCGCCCCCACTCCCAGCGGCTCGCCCCGGCGATCGGTGATTGGCTGGGATGGCGGGCGGCTGGGCATGTTGCTGGCGGTGCTGGAAACCCGCGCCGGGGTGCGGATGAACCAGACCGACGTCTACCTCAACATCGCCGGCGGCTTGCGGGTGAACGAGCCGGCCGCCGATTTGGCCATCGCCGCCGCCATCGCCTCCGCCGCCTTCGACAAGCCCACCAGCCCGGGCATGGTCTATTTCGGCGAAGTCGGCCTGTCCGGGGAGGTGCGGCAGGTCGCCCAGGCCGAGGCAAGGTTGAAAGAAGCCGCTAAGCTGGGCTTCGACTCGGCCGCGCTGCCCCGGCGCCTCGCCCATGGCAACCGCAAACTGGCGGCGCCGGAGGGGCTGAGACTCGAGGAAATCGGCCACATCACCGATCTGGTTGCCCGCTTCGCGCCGGAATCGGGGTCAGCCACGTGATCTTGGCTTGGCGCGGGAGCCAAGGCGGACGATAACCCCGCCGGGCGTTATGTGGCGGTTGCATGACCTGGGTTGATTTCGCGGTTCTCGGGCTTATGGGATTTTCGGGCCTGCTGGCGTTCATGCGCGGGCTGGTGCGGGAAGTGCTCGGCATCGGCGCCTGGATCGGCGCGGTCGCCATCGCGACCGCCGGGCTGCCATTTGGGCGGGAGTTCCTGTCCCAGTGGATCACCGACCCGCAAATTCAGACCGCCGCCAGCTTCACCGGCATCCTGGTGATCGCGTTGATCGTGTTGTCCCTGATCGCACGGCAGATCAGCAATGCGATCAAGGCCTCCGCGCTGGGCGGTATCGACCGCACCCTCGGCCTTGTGTTCGGCCTGCTGCGCGGCGGGGCGGTGGTTGTCATTGCCTATCTGCTCGCCGGCATGGTCGTGGCGATTGATCATTGGCCGCCGCCGGTACTGGAAGCCCGCACCCTGCCCATCATATATGAGGGCGCGCAATTGGTGCTTGAGACATTGATCCCAACCGAATACCAGCCCCATCTCTACGCACCACCGGCCGGGCGGAAAACCTCGGCTGACGCGCTGCTGCATGCGGCGCCGCAAGGCCGGGCAGTCGGGCGATAGAGCGTGAACGTCACCGTTGGCAATATAGGGCGGCACTCGCAACCGTCACAGGAGAACCCAGGCATGGCATTCCCGATCGACGGCGCCAACGACGACTCCCTGCATGAAGAATGCGGGGTTTTCGGCATCTGGAATGTGCCCGATGCGGCGGTGGTCACCGCCCTCGGCCTGCACGCGCTGCAACATCGCGGGCAGGAGGCGACGGGGATCGTCAGCCTGGACAAGGGCAAGTTCCACTCGCATCGCGGTCTCGGCCTGGTCGGGGACAATTTCAGTGAGCCCCGGGTCATGGCCGGCCTGCCCGGGCGAACGGCGATCGGTCACAACCGCTACGCCACCACCGGCGATACCATCCTGCGCAATGTGCAGCCGCTTTACGCCGACTTCGAATTCGGCGGCTTCGCGGTGGCGCATAACGGCAACCTGACCAATGCCCATATCCTGCACCGCCAACTGGTCCGCCGCGGCTGCCTGTTCCAGTCCACCACGGACTCGGAAGTGTTCGTCCACCTGATCGCCATCAGCCTCTATTCCACCGTCGAAGATCGGCTGATCGACGCCCTGAAGCAGGTTGTCGGCGCCTATTCCCTGGTGGCTTTGTCCAACCAGGCGCTGATCGGGGTGCGCGACCCGCTGGGCGTGCGGCCGCTGATCCTGGGCCGCGTCCCCGATGCCGGGCCGACGGGCGGCTGGGTGCTGGCGTCGGAAACCTGCGCGCTGGACATCGCCGGCGCCGAGTTCATCCGCGACGTCGAACCCGGGGAGATCGTGGTGATCGACGACAGCGGGGTGCGCAGCATCAAGCCGTTCTCCGCCACCAAAGAGCGCTTCTGCGTCTTCGAATACATCTACTTCGCCCGCCCGGACTCAGTGATGGAGGGCATGCCGGTCTACAACGCCCGCAAGCGTATCGGCGCCGAACTGGCGCGCGAGGCGCATGTGGAGGCCGATGTGATCGTGCCGGTGCCCGACTCCGGCGTGCCCGCCGCGATGGGTTACGCGGTCGAAAGCGGCATTCCGTTTGAGCTTGGGATCATCCGCAATCACTATGTCGGGCGCACCTTCATCGAACCGACCGATCACATCCGCAATCTGGGTGTGAAGCTGAAACACTCCGCCAACCGGCCGGTGCTGGATGGCAAGCGGGTGATCCTGGTGGACGACTCCATCGTGCGCGGCACCACCAGCAAGAAGATCGTTGAGATGGTGCGGAACGCCGGCGCCAAGGAGGTGCATATGCGCATTTCCTCCCCGCCGACAACGCATTCCTGCTTCTATGGCATCGACACGCCGGAGCAGAGCAAGCTACTCGCCTACAGCCACAGTGTGCAGGAAATGGCCGATCTGATCGGGGTCGACAGCCTGGCGTTTATTTCGATTGACGGGCTGTATCGTGCGCTCGGCAAGCCTGGCCGCAACGCCGCTGACCCCTATTATTGCGACGCGTGCTTCACGGGCGATTACCCGATCGCACTGGCGGATCAGGAAGCCAGCCCGGAACGTCAGCTCAGCCTGCTGGCTGCCGCCGGCTGATGTCGAAGCCGCTACAGGGCGCCGTCGCGCTGGTCACCGGGGCCAGCCGTGGTATCGGCGCCGCCACCGCCATCGCGCTGGCCGGGCTCGGCGCGCATCTGGTGATCACCGCCCGCACCCCGGGCGGGTTGGAGGAAACCGATGACGCCATCCGCGCCATTGGCGGTACGGCCACGCTGCTGCCGCTGGATTTGAAGGATGGCGAGAAGCTGGATGTCCTCGGCGCCAGCATCTATCAGCGCTTCGGCCGGCTGGACGTGCTGGTGCACAATGCCGCCAGCCTGGGGAAGCTCACCCCGGCCGGGCATATCGCGGCGGATGACTGGAATGAGGTCGTGGCGGTCAATCTGACCGCGGCCTGGCGCCTGATCCGCGGCTGCGATCGGTTTCTGCGGCTGGCGCCGGCGGGGCGGGCGGTGTTCGTGACGGATGTCGTGGCCTCCGCTCCCGTCGCCTATTTCGGGGCGCTGGGCGCGACCAAGGCGGGGATGGAAAATCTGGTTCTGACCTGGGCGGCGGAGACGCGGACCAGCACGCTGCGGGTCAACCTGTTCGATCCCGGCATCGTCGCCAGCCGCATGCGGTCCGCGGCCTTTCCGGGGGAGAACCCGGCCTCGCTGCCCGGACCGGAAACGGTTGCCGGCGCCCTGGCGGCGCTGTGTCTGCCGCGTGAAACGCGCCACGGGGCACGCGTGGCCGCCTGATCCAATTTTCGGGGAGAACAACCATGGCCATTCACGTCGAAGACATCACCTATCAAAGCCCCAACGGCACGCCGCTGCTGGCACGGCTGTACCGCCCGGAAGGGCCGGGCCCGTTCCCGGCGGTGCTGGAAGTGCATGGCGGTGCCTGGACCTCCGGCGATCGGCTGAACAATGTCGCGATCGCGGAGTCTCTGGCAGCGGACGGCATCGTCGTGCTGTCGATCGATTTCCGCTATCCGCCGGTGGCCAGCTACCCCGTGACCAGCCAGGACGTGAATCTGGGCATTCGCTGGCTCAAGGCGCATGCGACGGCGTTCGGATCGCGCCCGGATCTGGTGGGCGGGCTCGGGACCTCGTCGGGCGGGCACCTGCTGTTACTCAGCGCGCTGCGCCCGAACGATCCGCGCTACACGGTGCTGGATTTGCCGGGTTCGGATGTCGATGCCTCGTTGGCCTTCGCCATTGCCTGCTGGCCGGTGGCGGATCCGTTGAAGCGCTACCGCACGGTGCAGGGCAACGGCAACGCCAGGCTGGTCGCGGCGCATGACGCGTTCTGGCCCTCGGTGGAGGATATGACCGACGCCAATCCCACCTTGATCCTGCAACGCGGTGAGAAGGTGTCGCTGCCGCCGGCGCTGGTGATCCAAGGGACGCTGGACAATAACCTGACCCCGGACATGACCGGCGCCTTCGCGATGGCGTACGCCGCGTCGGGCGGCAAGATCACGTTCGAAAGCTTCCCCGGGCAGCCGCATGCGTTCATCCCGGGCGCCCCGACGGCACGGGACTCGCTGCGGGCGCTGGAGACGATCAAGGGGTTCATTCACCGGAATACGATTTGACGCCAATCATATCCGGAGCCTGAATGGCTGACTCTCCCCCTCCCCTTGAGGGAGGGGTTGGGGGGAGGGGTGATCCCTCTCGGAAGCCAGTGCGGAGCCACCCCTCCCCCTAACCCCCTCCCGCAAGGGGAGGGGGAGAACACGTGGGTGCCCCCGGATATACCGCATTACGCCGGCTTCAGGTGCTCCTGCAGCCGGGGCATCAGCTCAACCAGGTTGCAGGGGCGGAAGCGGTTGTCCAGCTGATGCACCAGGATGTCGTCCCAGCCGTCCTTCACCGCGCCGGTGCTGCCGGGCAGCGCGAACAGGTAGGTTCCGCCCGCCACCCCGCCAATCGCGCGGGACTGGATGGTGGAGGTGCCGATCTTGGCATAGCTCAACATGCGGAAGAGCTCGCCGAAGCCCTCGATGCGCTTTTCCAGCACGCGGTCGAAGGCTTCCGGGGTCACATCGCGGCCGGTGATGCCGGTGCCGCCGGTGGTGATGACGACATCGATCGCGGGATTGGCGATCCAGCCGCGCAGCCGGGCCTCGATCACGCCGGCATCGTCCTTGTCCAGCGCGCGCTCCGCGACTGTATGCCCCGCGGCGGTAATACGGTCCGCCAATGTGGCGCCGGAGGTGTCGGTCGCCAGGGTGCGGGTGTCGGACACCGTCAGCACCGCGATGTTGACGGGAATGAAGGGGCGGTTGGGGTCGAGGGGCACAGGGACCTCCTTATTGCGTCGTGGTCGCGCCCACTGTGCTCGCGTCCGGGATCGGCGTGAAGCGCGGGAATTCCCCGGCGGCGAGTTCATCCAGGCTGGCAGCGGGCAGATGCAGGCGGGCGGCGTAGATCCAGCTATAGATCAGGACATGCGCGACGAAGGCCCGTGTTTCATCCTTGGGAATCGCCTCGATGAACAGCAACGGGTCACCATCATCGCGCAGATCCGCGCTCCAGCGCTGGAAGCTGCTGGCGCCGGAATTATAGGCGGCGAGGACCCGCAACAGATCCTCCCCAATGTCATCCATGCGAGACAGCAGGGTCACGTAACGCTGCCCCAATGCCAGGTTCAACGCCGGGTCATGCAGCCGTGCTTCGGGGAAGTCGGCGTTGCCGGTCACCGAACGGGCGGTGATGGGCATGATCTGCATCAGCCCCCGCGCGCCGGCCTTGGAGACGACGGAGGGGTCAAAGTTCGATTCCAACCGGGTCAGCGCGTAGACCAGCGCGGGATCGACCTGGAACCCGCCGTTGGGGCGTAAGCGCGGCACCGGGAAGCGCAGCTCGTCCTGCGCCTGTCCATCAACGGCCTGCACCAGCGTGGCGAGCTGCGCCGCGAAATCCGTCAGGCCGGTGCCGGAGGCCACCAGCAGCAGCGACCGCGCCATGGCCGGCTTGTCCTTGATCTCCGGCCACAAAGCCCGAAACGCCGCTTCCGCCCGGTCGGTCTGCCCGACCTGTAATAAGGCGAAGCCGAGCCGACCGAGGCGGGTGGCGGCGATGGCGTCCATATCGGCGACGCTGAGCAGGGCGAAGCTCGGCTGGATCCCGGTGTCGAGGCCCAGCAAACGGCGCGCGATCAGCCCGTGCAGGGTGCGGCGTTCCTCCGCGGCCCGGCGCAGCCATTCGAGTGCGGCATGGGTATCGCCAATCCGGCGATTGGCGCGCGCGGCCCAGAAGGTGGCGGCGGCGCGTAAGCGGGGGGAGGCTAACGGCGCCTCCGCCGCGGCGATGAACAAGGCGCGCGCTGGCGCGGTGCGATCCATCCGCCAGGCCGCCAGGCCGCCGGTATAGGCGGCTTCTCCGGTGCGGGCTTCGGCCTGGTTCTGGCGGACGACGGCACTGGCGATGCGGAAGGCTTCCTCATCCCGGTTACGGGTGAAGGCGTTGCGGGCCGCGTTCGCCCGGCCGTCCGGCGCGGGTTCGCTGGATTGGGCCCGGTCCGGTGGAATGAGGTCCTCCGGCAGGGAGGCAGGTTCGGCGGGGTTGGCGAGCCGCGCGTTAGAGGGCGATGGCGGCGGTTCGGCGCCTTTCGGCAGGCGGCGCAGCAGCAGCGCATGGATCGCCGGCGCGTCGGGGTGGTCGTCGTTGGCAGCGAGCCAGGCGGTCAGTTCGGCCGCGGAGGCACGGTGGAACGGTCCGAGATATCTGTCGGCCAGAAGCGATGGCAGCAGCAGGGGATCGCGCAAGGCCTCGGTCGCGCGGGCGGCCTCGTCGAGGCGTCCACGGCTTTGCAGCACGAAGATCTGGCGGGTTTGCGCGGCTTCACCGGGTTCCAGCGGACGCGGCACGCCAATGGTTTTGCGCACTTCCGGCCGGCTAATACGGGGCGTCAGCAGCGCGACCTCATCGGTCGGCGACTGTTGGCGCATGTCGTTCAACGGATAAATCCGCGAACCGGCTCGTCCGGCCATCCCTGATTCTGGCACCTCGGCGTGCACGACGGGGGCCAGAGCCACCGTGAGAATCATGGCCCCGGCAAGCAGCACGCGGGCACATGGGTGGCGGGAGAGCGTGTTACCGATCTCTCGCATGACCGTTTCCCTACCCGGTTTGGGGGAGGGTGGCAACCTTGCGTTGTGGTGGGGGTAAGGGAAGGCGGATTAAGGCAACCTGCGGTTTCGGTTCCGGTGTTGTCAGTTCGATGCCGGATTGTCCTGGTTGGGCGTGACCCGGCCTCGTCATGCTCGACCGCAATCGCCATTTGGCCTCCGGCCCCCCCTGTCGTATTCTATCCGTCACACGCCACCCCTGACGCGACGAGAATGCAGTGACAGAGATCGCCATCACCCGGACCACGAACCCCAAGCAGCCCCCCGCTGACGAGACGCTGACGTTCGGCACGGTCTTCTCCGACCACATGTTCATGATGGAATATCATGAGGGTCAGGGCTGGCATGACCCGCGCATCGTCCCCTACGCCCCCTTCGTCATGGACCCCGCGACCTGCGTGCTCCACTACGGTCAGGCGATCTTTGACGGGCTGAAGGCCTTCCGCGGGCCGGACGGGCAGATCCGCCTGTTTCGCCCGGGCGATCATTCGCGCCGCCTGAACCGCTCCGCCCATTACCTCTGCATCCCCGAGTTGGACCCGGTGATGGTGGAAGAATCCATCCGCGCGCTGGTGGAGGTCGATCAGAACTGGGTGCCGAAAATGCCCGGTACCTCGCTCTATATCCGCCCGACCGTGATCGCGACCGAGACGTTCCTTGGCGTGCATCCCTCCCACAGCTACCTCTACTACGTGATCGTCGGCCCCGTCGGCGCTTACTACAAAGAGGGCATGAACCCGGTCCGCATCCTGGTCTCCGACCAGTATGTGCGGGCGGTGAAGGGCGGCCTCGGTGCCGCCAAGACCGCCGGCAACTACGCCGCCAGCCTGTTTGGCGCGGAAGAGGCGCAGAAGGCCGGCTATACCCAGGTGCTGTGGCTCGACGGTGTCGAGCATAAGTATCTCGATGAAGTCGGCACCATGAACATCATGCTAAAAATCGGCGACGAGGTGATTACCCCGCCGCTGAACGGCGCCATCCTGGCCGGCATCACGCGTGACTCCGTGCTGACGCTTTTGCGCTCCTGGGGCCTGCGCGTGTCGGAACGCCCCGTTTCGATCGACGAAGTGACCGCCGCCGCATCGGCCGGAAACCTGGAAATGTGGGGCACCGGCACTGCCGCCGTGATCTCCCCGGTCGGCGAACTCGGCTACAAGGGTGAACGCTATGTGATCAACGGCGGCCAGACCGGCGCGTTGACGCAGAAGCTGTACGACACCATCGTCGGTATCCAATACGGCACCGCCCCCGATCCGTTCGGCTGGACCCGTCTTTTGGGCAACCGGCTCGGAGGCTAAACGAGGACAGAACCCGTCCCACGCATCCCCAGGAGGACCTCATGGCCCTGAAGAAAAACGCCGACAAGCGCTATACCAAGGACCATGAATGGGTCGTCCTGGACGGTGATATCGCCACCATCGGGATCACCGATCACGCCCAGGAACAGCTGGGCGATGTCGTGCATGTCGAACTCCCCGAACTCGAACGCGAAGTCGCGGCGAATGAGGCCTGCGCGGTGGTCGAAAGCGTCAAAGCCGCCTCCGACGTCTATGCCCCGTTAGCCGGCAAGGTGGTCGAGATCAATGAGACCATCACCGAAGACCCCGCCATCGTGAACTCCGACGCGGAGGGGGAGGGCTGGTTCTTCCGCCTCGAACTCGAAGATACCGAAGCCTTCGAAGAACTGATGGACGAGGAAGCCTACGAAGAATTCCTCGAGAACGGCTAGACATGGATCATCTGGCGGCGCTCGACCTGCTCGAAGCCTCCGACGCCTTTGTCGCGCGCCATATTGGGCCGTCCGAGGTTGAGATCGCCGCCATGCTGCGGGTCGTTGGGGCCGCCAGCCTGGATGATGTGGCCGCCAAAACGGTCCCGGAGTCGATCCGCAGCAACGAATCCCTGAACCTGCCGCCGGCGATCGATGAGGCCGCCGTGCTGGCGGAATTGCGGGGCCTGGCCGAACGCAACGTCGTTAAGAAGTCGCTGATCGGGCTTGGGTATCATGGGACGGTCACGCCGCCGGTGATCCTGCGCAATGTGCTGGAAAATCCCGGCTGGTACACCGCCTATACCCCCTATCAGGCCGAAATCGCCCAAGGTCGGCTGGAAGCGCTACTGAACTTCCAGACCATGATCTGCGAGCTCACGGGCATGGAGATCGCCAACGCGTCGTTGCTGGATGAGGCAACGGCGGCGGCCGAGGCCATGGCCATGGCGCATGGCATCAGCAAATCCAAATCCGATACGATCGCGGTGGCGTTGGATGTGCATCCGCAGACCCGTGCCGTGCTGGCCACCCGCGCCCGGCCTATCGGCATCCGTCTGGTGGATTTTGCCCCGGGCGATGCCGCGGCCCTCGCGGATCTCCGCCCCTTTGCCGTGCTGCTGCAATATCCTGGCTCCACCGGCGGGCTGCGCGATCTGGCGCCCGAGATCGAAGCCGCCCATGCCTGCGCCGCTTTGGCGATCGTGGCGGCAGACCCGCTGTCCCTGGCGCTGTTGAAACCGCCGGGTGAGATGGGGGCCGATATCGTTGTCGGTTCGGCGCAGCGATTCGGCGTGCCGATGGGGTTCGGCGGCCCGCATGCCGGGTTCTTCGCCACCCGCGACGCCTTCAAGCGCGCCATGCCGGGTCGGCTGGTGGGCGTGTCGCAGGACGCGGCCGGACATCCCGCCATGCGGCTGGCGCTGCAAACCCGCGAGCAGCACATCCGCCGGGAAAAGGCGACCTCCAACATCTGCACCGCGCAGGTGTTGCTGGCGGTGATCGCCAGCTTCTATGCCGTCTGGCACGGCAACCGGGGCCTGCGCCGCATCGCCGAACGGGTGAATCTGCAGGCGCGGCTGCTGGCCGATTGCGCCCGCCGGGGCGGACACGCGGTGCGGCACACGACATTCTTTGATACGATCGAGTTGGGCTGTGGTGACGCCGCCGTATTGCAGCAATCGTTGCTCGAGGCTGGCTTCAATGCCCGTCACGTCGATTCCGCGACCATCAGCCTGTCTTTGGACGAAACCATCACCCGCGAGGATCTGATCCGCATTGGCCAGGTGCTGGGCGGTGAACTGTCCGAAGCGGAAACGAGCATTCCGCCGGCGCTCGCGCGTGCCACGCCGTTCCTGGAACAGGCGGTGTTCAACACGCATCACGCCGAACATGAGATGCTGCGCTATCTCAAGCGCCTCGAAGACAAGGACATCGCTCTCAATCGCAGCATGATCCCGCTGGGGTCGTGCACGATGAAGCTGAACGCCTCGGCGGAGATGATCCCCATCACGCTGCCCGGCTTCGCCGATTTGCATCCTTTTGCCCCGGCCGACCAGACGGAGGGGTTTGTCACTCTGATCCATCGGTTGGAGCGGTGGCTGTGCGAGGCCACCGGCTTCGCCGCCGTCTCGATCCAGCCCAATGCGGGCTCCCAGGGAGAATATGCCGGGCTGCTGGCGATCCGGGCCTGGCATGAATCGCGCGGAGAAACGCATCGCGATGTCTGCCTGATCCCGTCGTCCGCCCATGGCACCAACCCCGCCAGCGCCGCGATGGCGGGGCTGCGCGTGGTCGTCGTGGCCTGCGACAAGGAGGGCAATGTCGATCTGGGTGATCTGCGGGCCAAGGCCGCGCTGCATGCGGACCGGCTGGCGGCACTGATGATTACTTACCCGTCCACGCATGGCGTGTTCGAGGAAGCCATTCGCGACATCTGCCGTCTGGTGCATGACGCCGGCGGGCAGGTCTACATGGACGGCGCCAATATGAACGCGCAGGTGGGCCTGACCTCCCCGGCGCGGATTGGCGCCGATGTGTGCCATCTGAACCTGCACAAGACCTTCTGCATCCCGCATGGCGGCGGCGGTCCCGGCGTCGGACCCGTCGGCGTGGCGGCGCATCTGGCGGGGTTCCTGCCCAACCATCCGCTCCGCCCCGATGCCGGGCCGGCGACGGGGATTGGCCCGATTTCGGCGGCACCGTTTGGCAGCGCGCTGATTTTGCCGATTTCCTATGCCTATATCCGGATGATGGGCGCGGCGGGGTTGAAGCGGGCGTCGGAGGTCGCGATCCTCAATGCCAACTACATCGCTTCCCGGCTGCGGGGCGCTTACCCGATCCTGTACACCGGTCGCAGCGGCATGGTGGCGCATGAATGCATCATCGACTGCCGCGGCTTCGCGGCCGAGGCCGGGATTCAGGTCGAAGACATCGCCAAGCGCCTGCAGGACTACGGCTACCACGCGCCGACAATGTCATGGCCGGTGGCGGGAACACTGATGATTGAGCCAACGGAAAGCGAATCGAAATCTGAGATCGACCGCTTCTGCGATGCCATGCTCGCTATCCGGGCGGAAATCGCCGCGATCGCGGCGGGGCAATTGGATCGGGCCGATAACCCGCTAAAGCACGCGCCGCACACCGCGCGAGAGGTCACTGCCGATACCTGGCCGCATGGCTATAGCCGGGAACAGGCGGCCTTTCCGCTACCCTGGGTGGCGGCAGCGAAATACTGGCCGCCGGTGAAACGCGTCGACAATGTCTATGGCGACCGCAATCTGATGTGTACCTGCGCCCCGTTGGAGCAATACGCGGAAGCGGCCGATTGATCCCACCCGTCGCCGGCGGTACCGGGAGGCACCGCCGGTTTGCTTCAGCTCAGGTATCAGCCAACCCCGCCAGAATGGCGTCACGCGTGGCGATGTCACCTTCCGCATGCACCGGCTGGATCGCCACATGCGTCGCCCCGGCCGCGAAATGTTCGCGCAGCTTGGCCTTCACCTGATCCGCGGTGCCCCAGAGGCACATCTGATCGATGAACCCATCCGATCCGCCATTGGCCAGCTCGGCTTCGGAGAAGCCCATGCCCAGCCAGGCGTTGCGGTAGTTGTCCAGCACCATATAGCGCGACAGCTCATTGCGGCCGAGCGCGCGCGCCTTCACGGGATCGGTTTCCAACGTCACCTTCTGCTCGATCGCCAGCCATTTGTTGGGGCCGAGGATCTTCGCGGCGCGGGCGGTATGTTCCGGATTGGTGTTGTACGGAATCGCACCCTGGGTCATATCCCCGGAAAGTTTCAGCATCAGCGGGCCAAGGGCCGCGACACAGAGCGGGAAATCGGCTGCATTAGCCTCCCCCGCCGTAATCCCATTAATGTATTTCCGCATCGTCGGGATCGGTTTTTCATAGGTGTGGCCGCGAATGCCTTCGACCATCGGCATATGGCTGACGCCAAGCCCAAGAATGAAACGATCGCCGTAAAGCTGGTTCAGCGTGATCATGCCGCGGCGGGAGGTAAAGGCATCGCGCGCATAAATCGACGCGATCGAACTGCCGATTTTCAGCGTCGTGGTATTGGCAAGCATGTAGCCGGCGATGGCGAAGGATTCATTGCCGCGGGATTCCGGATACCACAGCACGCCATAGCCGCAGCGTTCAACATGGCCAACGAATTCCCGGATCTGCGCCGGGGAGGTGAGCTTGTCGGTCGAATACCAGGCGCCAAGGCGAGGTAAGGTCATGGGAGGATTCCTTTAACGATTGCGATAAGTTACGGTTTAGCGGCCGGGGCGCTCACCCCTGCACGATCACGCCACGCGCGGCCAGGCCGGCGATCTCCTCGGCGGAGAACCCGGCCTCGGCCAGAACCTCCGCGTTGTGCTCGCCCATGCGCGGTGGCTGCCGCACAAGGCCCGGTCGCGCCCGGTCGCCGAATTCAATCGGCAGCGCCGGAAGCCCAACGGTCTTGCCGTCGCCGCCGCCGAAGCGGGAGATATAGACATCCACCAGCCCGCCGGTCGCCAGCAGATGCGGATCGGTGAACAGATCGCCCGGCTGCCCGACCGGCGCCCAGGAAACGTTGCAGCGCTCGCAGCGTGCCTCGACCTCTTTTTGCGGGTATTTGGCGATCTCGGCCTGTAGCGCCGGGATCAGCCATTCCCGCTCCGCCAGCCGCAGCACATTGGTCGCCAGCCGTGGATCGGCCGCCAGTGCCTGCAGGCCGAATTCCTCGACGAAGCGGTTCCACTGCTGGTCGCTGGTGACGCCGATAAACAGCTGGCCATCGCCGGCGGTGTTGAAGACCTCATACACCGCCCAGGCGCCGCGCCGGGCCGGCATCGGCCGAGCCTCAAGACCCGTGGCGGTCATGCCCGCCATATGGGTGCTCATCAGGAAGGCCGCGCTTTCGAACAAGGCGCTGCTGACCCGCTGGCCCTTGCCGGTCGCATCCCGCTCCCGCAAAGCCGCCTGCACGGCAACGACGCCGAACACCGCGCCCATGATGTCGATCACGGAGGCGCCGGCCCGCAGCGGGCGGCCGATGGGGCCGGTCATGAAGGCCATGCCGGTCTGGAACTGCACAACCTCATCCAGCGCCGGGCGATGCTCGTACGGGCCGGCCAAATACCCTTTCAGCGCCAGATAGATCAGGCGATCGTTCAGCGGCGCCAGGTGCTCGTAACCACAGCCCAGGCGCTCCATCGTGCCGGGGCCGAAATTCTCGATCACCACATCGGCGTCGCGGACCAGGCGGTGCATGGCCGCCTGGCCTTCCTGCGATTTCAGGTCGATCGCCAGGCTGCGCTTGTTGCGGTTGAACGCGGCGAAGAACCCCGCCGCGAAACCGCCGAGGCCGCGCGTATGGTCGCCTTTCGGCGCCGGCTCGATCTTGATCACATCGGCGCCGAGTTCGGCGAACAACAGCCCCGCCGTCGGCCCCATGACGGTGTGGGTGAACTCCAGAATCCTGAGGCCAGCGAGCGGTGTCGCCGACATCAGTGAACCTGACGCCGGAACGCGTCGAGGCTGCCGGCATGGATCAGCTCGCTGGGGAGCTGATGGCCGACAATGTCTTCCGCCATGCGGCCGACTTCGATCAGATTGTCGAGGTCAACGCCGGTGTCGATGCCCATTTCCTCGCACAGCAGCACCAGTTCTTCGGTGCAGATGTTCCCGGCCGCTTTCGGCTGGCCGGCGAAGGGGCAACCGCCCAGACCGCCAACGGTGGAGTCGAACTGGCTGACGCCCATCTTCAGCGCCGCATGCGCGTTGGCGACCGCGAGGCCGCGGGTGTCGTGCAGATGCAGCGAGATATGCATGTCCGGCCAGCGGCTGCGGACGGCGCCGATAACCTGCTCCATCCGGTGCGGCGCGCCCCAGCCCATGGTATCGGCCAGCGAGAAGACCTCGATCTTCGCGCCGGTTTCGGCGGCGATCTTCATGCCGTCTTCCAGCGTCGCCACCACGGTCGCGGGGGAAATATCGCCCTGATAGTTGCAGCCGAACGCCGCCATGACGCCGAGGCGGTTGACCGGGATGCCGCGCGACAGATGCAGTTCCGTCTGGCGGCGCATCGCGGCCAGATTTTCCTCCGGCGTGCGGTTCAGGTTCTTCTTGGTGAACCCGGCCGAGGCGGTCAGCGAGATCGAGCCGGTGATGGTTAGCTTGTCCTTGAAGGCCAGCGCCCGGTCCATGCCGTTGCCGTTGAAATAAAGCCCGGTGTAGTGGATGCCCGGCTTGGCGGTGAAGCCGGTGACCACCGCTTCCGCATCGGCCCAGCCGGGGACGAGGCGCGGGTTCACGAAAGAGCAGGCCTGGACATGATGCAGCCCGGTTTCCGCCAGCGCCTCGATCAGCTTGATCTTATCCGCCGTCGGGATCGGTCCGGGTTCGATCTGGAAGCCCTCACGCGGGCCTTCTTCATGGATTTCGACAGACTTCGGCAGATCGGACATGGCGGTGGCTCCCTTGGGGGTGATCGGTTGGGCATGAGGCTAGCACCGGTTCCCGCCGCTGTCATGGCGGGCGGCGAAAAGCCGGTATAGGCTTGCCGGCGGGTTCACAGACAACAGGAGGATGGAGCCATGACTTACAACGAAATGGTGGCGGCGGCGAACAAGCTGGTGCCGGCGATCACCGCGGTCGAGGCGGCGGAACTGGTCAAGACGGAAGATGCGCTGATCGTCGATGTCCGCGACGGGACCGAGGTCGCCGCGACCGGCAAGATCAAAGGCGCGGTGGCGATCCCCCGCGGCTCGCTGGAATCGCGGGCCGATACGACCTCGGCGATGCACAATCCGGCGCTGCGCAAGGATCGCCCCATCATCCTGCACTGCGCCGGCGGCGGCCGGGCGGCGTTGGCGGGGAAGACGCTGGTGGAGATGGGTTACACCAATGTCCGCAACCTCGGCGGGTTCAAGGACTGGGTTGCCGCCGGGGGTGAGGTGGAGAAGTAGCGCTGCTGCCGATTCGTCGTACGAGAGCGGCGGCATGCGGGGAATAGCCATTGGAGCGGGATGACCGGAGGTGGAATCACCAAAGGTCTGAACCTCGCGATGATACAAACGCATAGATCGGGATGACCGCTGACAGGCGCGGTCATCCCCGTGCGCTTGACGAACCAGGGCTGTCGCCCGAACCGGCTACTCCGCCGCCATCGCCTTCCGCGGCGGAGTCTGCACCACCGGCGCCAGCTCCGGCGCCCCGAACGACTGGATCTGCCGCTCGTTCGACACCCCGCCATAAGCGGTGGAGCGCTGCACCGCCACGCGCCCGATCCCCTGGATCAACCCCTCCATCGCCTCGGGCGGGAATTCCTGCCCATGCTGCGTGCCGGCGGCGCGGGAGATGCTTTCGTTCATGAGCGTCCCGCCCATGTCGTTGGCGCCGGCGTTCAGGCACAAAGCCGCGCCCTCCGGCCCCATCTTCACCCACGACGTCTGGATATTGGTGATCAGCGGATGCAGCGCCAGCCGCGCCACGGCATGCATCAGCACCGCCTCCCGCGTTGTCGGTCCCTTACGGGCCATGCCGCGCAGATACATCGGCGCTTCCATGTGCACGAAGGGCAGGGGGACGAACTCGGTGAAACCCCCGGTCTCCGCCTGCAGGTCGCGCAGGACCAGCAGATGCCGCGCCCAGTTCAACGGCCCCTCGACATGGCCGTACATGATGGTGGAGGTCGTGCGCAGCCCCAATGAATGCGCCGCCCGCGCCACGTCGATCCATTGTTGCGTGTTGATCTTATCCGGGCAGATGATGGCGCGGATCTCGTCGTCCAAAATCTCCGCCGCCGTCCCTGGCAGCGTATCCAACCCGGCATCCTTCAACCGCGCCAAAAATTCCACCAGCGACAGGCCAAGCGTCGCAGCCCCCTGCGTCACCTCCAAGGGGGAGAACGCATGAATGTGCATATCCGGCACCGCCGCCTTGATGGCCTTGCAGATGCCGATATAGGTCTCCCCGGTATAATCCGGATGAATACCGCCCTGCAGGCAGACCTCGGTCGCCCCGCGTTCCCAGGCTTCTTCGGATCGGCGAACGATCTCACTCCATTCCAGATCGTACGGCGTGCCACGCAGGGCTTCATGCGTCTTGCCCTTGGAGAAAGCGCAGAATTTGCAACGATAGTAGCAAATATTGGTGTAGTTGATGTTGCGGTTGACGACGTATCGCACCACGTCGCCGCTGACGGCCTGGCGCAATTCGTCGGCCGCGGTGATCACAGCCTCGTAATCCGCATCTCGGGCCGCGAACAGGCGCACGATCTCCGCCTCATTCAACCGCTTGCCCCCACGCGCCTTGCCCAAAGCGGCCTCGATCGCCGGATCGACGCTGGCCAACCGCACCACACGTGGCTTGGTCGCGAAGGTCAGACCCGGCGCCCAGGCATCGTCCCGCGCCCAACCCTCGGAGTCCGCATGCTGCAAAATGCGGGTCGCGATTTTCGGATGCGCCCAGCGGGCGACATCAGCCGCATACAACGGATACACCGGCAGCCGCGCCACCAGCACCTTCCCCATTTCCGCCGTCCGATCGGCCAGTGCGTCCAATTCTGGCCACGGGGCCTCGGGGTTCACATGATCCGGGGTCACCGGCGAAACGCCGCCCCAGTCGTCGATCCCGGCATTGATCAGTTGCGGGAACACGCCCGGCGACAGGTTCGGCGGCGCTTGCACATGCACGTCCGCCGGCAGGATCAGCCGCGCCGCGGCGATGGTCCAGAGCAGGTCATCGAGGCCCGGCTCCTCCGCCTCCGCCATCTTGGTATCGGTCTTGGCACGGAAGTTCTGCACGATCACTTCCTGGATGTGCCCATGCGCCACGTGCAGGTCGCGGATGGCGTAAAGCGCGTCCAGCCGTTCCTCCGCCGTTTCGCCAATGCCGATCAGGATGCCGGTGGTAAACGGTACCGCCAGTTCCCCGGCCAGGCGCAACGTCTCCAACCGCACTGCCGGCTTCTTGTCGGGGGAGCCGAAATGGACCCCGCCCGGCTGGCACAAGCGTTCGCTGGTGGATTCCAACATCACACCGGCGCTGGCGGAAACCTCGCGCAACGACGCGATTTCCTCACGCGTCATCACGCCGGGGTTCACATGCGGCAGCAGGGTGGTTTCTTTCAGCACCAACTCGCACATCGCCCGCAGATAGGCGATCGTCGTTGGATAACCGAGCGCCGCCAAAGCCTCCCGCGCCGCGCGGTGGCGCAGTTCGGGTTTGTCGCCGAGGGTGAACAGCGCCTCCGTGCAACCGGCGTCCTGGCCGGCGCGGGCAATCGCCAGCACCTCCTCACCGGTCAGATAGGCGGCGTGGCCATCGCGCGGATGTTCGGCGAAGGTGCAGTAGTGGCACACGTCGCGGCACAATTTGGTCAGCGGGATGAAGACCTTGCGCGAGTACGACACCAGCCGCCCGTAAGCGGCGTCTCGCTTCGCGGCGGCCGCTGCCATCAGCTCCGGCAACGGGGTGGAGTGCAGGTATGTGCTCAGTTCGGTATCGGTCATCGTGCTTTCCGTATGACGTCTTCAGCGAAGCGCTGCTGCGCTTCCAGGGTTTCTGCCAACGTCGCGGCCTGAACATAGACGATCAGGTGTTTGACACCAACGGCGGCGAAGGCGGCGGCGTCGTCGAGCATCGCCGCGGCGCCACCGGTGAACATCTGCCGGTTGCCCTCCGCGTCGTATTTCGCCGCCGTACTGGGCGGGCGGAAATAGACCAGTGCGATGTCGATCTCACCGGGATCGCGCCCGATCTTTTCCGCCGCGCGGTGTAGCCGATCGATGCCGGTTTTCATCAGCGCGGGGGTATTGAGCGGGATGCGGGCATTGTTGGACACGGGATACCAGGCGTCGCCAAAGGCCGCGGTGCGCCGCAAGGCGGGCGCGCTCTCGCCCCCGACCCATATTGGCGGATGCGGCTTGGATACAGGTTTGGGCTCGAACATCACGTTGTCAAAAGCGGTGTAGCGCCCGGCCATCGCCGGCGTCTGCTCGGTCCATAGCGCCTTCCAGGCGGTGAGGAATTCGTCCGTCACCGCGCCGCGTTCCTCGAAAGGCGGGGCGCCGAGGGCGGCGAATTCTTCCGGCATCCAACCGGTACCGACGCCGGCGATGACGCGTCCGCCGGACAGCACGTCGGCGGTCAGGAACAGTTTGGCGGCGAGCACGGCGGGGCGCTGCGGCACGACGATGACCGAGGTCAGCAGCTTGATCCGCTGCGTGCAGCCGGCGAGGAAGGCCAGAGTCGCGATGGCGTCCAGGCACTCTCCGGTATCAGCGCCGGGCCAGACTCCGGAATCGGTATACGCATACCGCACCGCCGTCTGCGTCGGCACGATCAGGTGATCGGCCACGCCGACGATGGCATAGCCCTGCGCCTCCGCCTGTTGTGCCATGGTCAGGATGTTATCGCGTGAGGCCAGGCAGCCCCGCGTGCCGAAATGCAGCCCGAAATCCACCGCTCGCGTCCTCCCTGTCAGTCTTGTTGGGGTGATCGTGTTCCATCCCGGGAAGCAGCGCAATTCGCCGTTGGGCGCGACCCAGGGCAATCGGGGGAAGCCCATCCGAAGCCGAATTGGGGTAATGGGCTGCCCCAAACGTCATCCCCGGGCTTGTCCCGGGGACCAAGGTTTCCGCTTGTGCCGCGAGTGGTCCCCGGGACAAGCCCGGGGATGACGGTTTTTACCGCCCGGCCTGTCGAGCCAAACGCAATATCGCTCTATGCGATAGAACCGCGGTTTCCCCCGATTGCCCCGGGGCGCGACCCTCGACAGAACCGAAAACCCATTCCACCCTCCGGCATCGTTATCGCCAGGAGGAAACAGCAATGACCGACAACCCCCGCTGGAATCGCCGCCCCGCAGGATCGACCTGGGGTGATTTTGGCCCCGACGATCAGTTGGGCCGCCTGAACCTTGTGACGCCGGAGAAAGTGCTCCAGGGCATCGCCGAGGTGAAGGTGGGCAAGAATTTCTGTCTTTCGCTGCCGTTGGACTATCCCGGCGGCAATATCATCAATCCCCGCCGCAAGCCGCCGGTGCTGACGCCGACGCAGCGGGCGGGGGCGCCGAACATGAACTACCCGCTGCGCTGCGACGATCCGACGGCGCTGGACGTGGTGTGCGACGATCAGGTGCTGCTGACGCTGCAATATTCCACCCAATGGGACAGCCTGTCGCATGTCGGGCAGATGTTCGACACCCAGGGCGACGGCGTGATGCGCGACGTCTTCTACAACGGTTACCGCGCGGGCATCGACATCATCGGCCCCGTCACCTTCGACGCCAAGGGCAACCAGACCGCGACCAATCAGCAATCCGGCGCCCGCCGTCTGGGCGTTGAGAACATGGCCGTCTCCTGCGTGCAGGGCCGCGCGGTGATGATTGACCTGGAGGCGCATTTCGGCCGATCCGGCCATATCGTCGGGTATGAGGACCTGATGATGGTGCTGGAGAAGGACAAGGTCGTCGTCGAACCCGGCGATTTCGTCTGCATCCGCACCGGCTTCGCGCAATTGCTGCTGGACATGAAGAAAGAGCCGGATCCGAAGGTCCTGTTCTCCACCACCTCGTCCTTCGATGGGCGCGATCAACGGCTGCTGCAATGGATCACCGATAGCGGCGCCGTGGCGCTGCTGGCCGACAACTATGCGGTGGAGTGCACGCCGTCCCGCCCCTGCGCCGATGATTTCTGCGCCACGTTGCCGCTGCACGCGCATTGCCTGTTCAAGCTCGGCTGCTACCTGGGGGAGATGTGGTACCACACCGAACTGGCGGACTGGCTGCGCGCCAATGGCCGCAACCGCTTCCTGCTGACCGCCCCGCCGCTGCGGCTGCCGGGCGCGGTGGGGTCGCCGGCGACGCCCGTGGCAACGGTGTGATCCGTCGCGGGGTAGCGGGCCATGCTCCCCACCCGTCATCCCCGGGCCTGTCCCCATCGGCGCTGATATAAGCGACGACGGCCTCTCTTCCCCGTCATCCCCGGGCTTGTCCCGGGGACCAATAGCGGCACTGGCGGAAACCTTGGTCCCCGG
>CAIUPC010000623.1 GCA_903900905.1 uncultured Acetobacteraceae bacterium | reverse complement strand
GGACAAGCCCGGGGATGACGGGGAAGAGAAGCCGTCGCCGCTTATGTTAGCGCCTATGGGGACAAGCCCGGGGATGACGGTTGGGGCAAGCCATTACCCCAATTCGGCTTCGGATGGGCTTCACCCGATTGCCCTGTATCGCAGCCGTTGGAGACTTGACCCCCCGAAACCTTTCCGCCACACACCGCCGGCCCGGCACAAGGTCGGGCGCGGCCGGCTGCGAGCCGTCTTCAGCGCAACGCGAGAGAACCAACAATGCGTGATACGGGCGAATTCCTGTTCACCTCCGAGTCCGTCTCGGAAGGCCATCCCGATAAGGTCGCGGACCGGATCAGTGACACCGTGCTGGATGCGTTCCTGGCGGAAGACCCTTTTGCCCGCGTGGCCTGTGAGACGCTGGTCACGACCAACCGCGTCGTGCTGGCCGGCGAAACCCGCGGCCCCGATACCATTACGCCGGAACTGCTGACCCATCTCACCCGCATGGCCATCAAGGACATTGGGTATGAGCAGGACGGCTTCCATTGGCAGAACGCGGATGTGGCCGTGCATCTGCACTCCCAGTCCTCCGACATCGCGCAGGGCGTGGACAGCGCTGGCAATAAGGACGAGGGCGCCGGCGATCAGGGCCTGATGTTCGGCTATGCCTGCCGCGAGACCGCGACGCTGATGCCGGCGCCGCTGTATTACGCGCACGAAATCCTGCGCACCGTGCGCGACCTGCGCAAATGCGGCCATGCCTCGGTCGCCGGGCTGCTGCCGGATGCGAAAAGCCAGGTCACGCTGCGCTATGTCGATGGCAAGCCGGTCGCCTCGACCGCTGTGGTTGTGTCCACCCAGCATGTCGCGGGCATGGAACAGGCTGAGATCAAGCGCCTGCTCTGGCCGCTGGTCGAATCCATCCTGCCGAAGGGCTGGATGCCGCCGGAGTCCGAATTTCACGTCAACCCGACCGGTAATTTCGTTATCGGCGGCCCGGACGGCGATTGCGGCCTGACCGGGCGCAAGATCATCGTCGACACCTACGGCGGCGCGGCCCCGCATGGCGGCGGCGCGTTCAGCGGCAAGGATCCCACCAAGGTGGACCGGTCCGCCGCCTATGCCTGCCGCTATCTGGCGAAGAACGTGGTCGCGTCCGGCCTGTCGGATCGCTGCACCATCCAGATCGCCTATGCCATCGGCGTGTCCCGCCCGCTATCGGTCTATGTCGACCTGCACGGCACCGGCCATGACGTGGACGAGGCGCGGTTGGAGAAGACGTTGCGCGATCTGATGGACCTGTCGCCCCGCGGCATCCGGGAGCATCTGCGCCTGAACCGGCCGATCTATGTGCCGACCTCGGCTTATGGGCATTTCGGGCGCGAGCCGGATGAGGATAAAGGCACCTTCACGTGGGAAAAGACGGATCTGGTGCCGGCGCTGAAGGCGGCCTTCGGCCGCTGAGCACGCCGCCGCTGGTCAAACCGCCAGCCGACAGGCTGTATGGCCGCGCGCGCGGTCATAAATTGCGGCCCCGGCAGGAGGTGTTGCTCGACGTCACACTCGAACGCATGCGGTTCCGGCCTGAACAGGCCGCGAACCCGGCGTGGTGTGACGAGCTTTGGCTGGAAATCGGCTTTGGTGGCGGTGAGCACGCCCTCGCGCAGGCGGAGGCGCATCCGCGGGCCGGGCTGATCGCGTGCGAGGTGTTTGAGAACGGGATTTGCTCCCTGCTGTCCCGGCTGGTGCCGGATGGGGAGGAAGCGACCGCGCCTTTGCCGCCGAATCTGCTGCTTTGGCCGGACGATGGCCGCATCCTGCTGCGGGCGTTTCCGGACGCCTGCCTCGATCGCGTGTTTCTGATGTTCCCCGATCCCTGGCCCAAGATGCGCCATGCCAAGCGGCGCTTCGTGCATCCGGCGCAGGTGCCGGAGGTGGCGCGGGCGATGAAGCCGGGCGCGATCTGGCGGGTGGCGAGCGATGACCCGACCTATCAGGCCTGGGTGACGGAGGTGATGGGCGCGCAGACCCTGTTCGACGCCCCGCCCCCGGCAACCGAGCGGCCGCAGGGCTGGCCGCCGACACGCTATGAGGCGAAGGCGCTGAAGGCGGGCCGGTCGCCGTTGTATTGGACGTTTACGCGGCGGTGACGCCGGGGGGCGGGGGCCCGGGCACATGCCAAGGCCCCCTGCTTCGGCTCAGTCGTTCGGCTGCGCAACCACCCGCAGGTAGGGCTTCACGGTCTTCCAGCCATTCGGATACTTCGCCGCGGCGGCTTCGTTCGACACGGCCGGCGGGATGATGACGTCCTCACCCGGCTTCCAATTCACCGGCGTTGCCACCGTGTGCTTGGCGGTCAGTTGGCAGGAGTCGAGCAGACGCAGCACCTCATCGAAGTTGCGCCCGGTGGTCATCGGGTAGGTCAGCATCGCCTTGATTTTCTTATCGGGCCCGATGAGGAACACCGAACGCACGGTGGCGTTGTCGGCGGCGGTGCGGCCTTCCGAGGTGGTGCCGGCGCCTTCCGGCAGCATGTCATAGAGCGTGGCGACGTTCAGGTCGGTATCGCCGATCATCGGGTAGGTGACGGCGTGGCCTTGGGTTTCCTCGATGTCTTTGGCCCAGTTGGCATGGTTGGCGACGGGGTCGACGCTGAGGCCGATAATCTTGGTGTTGCGCGCGTTGAACTGCGGCACGAGCCCGGCCATGTAGCCCAATTCGGTGGTGCAGACCGGCGTGAAGTCCTTGGGATGGCTGAACAGGATTGCCCAGCTGGAGCCGATCCATTCGTGGAAATCGATGGTGCCCTGGGTGGTTTCGGCGGTGAAGTTTGGCGCCGTGGCGTTGATGCGGAGTGACATGGCAAGCCCCCTTATTGTTGTTGACGCGACTAGTCTAGTGTCGTCCGGCGGCAGATTCCAATATTTAAATCCAAAAGAATTTCATGCTTTTATAGTGGATTAAGGCGATGTGGTTTGCCCATGTCAGTTTGCGATCCGAGGCAATACTTTGTCCGTCAACAGCCGGAACGACCGGCCGCTCATGGGCGCTGCCATCAGATAGTTCATCCCGATCTCCGCCCCGAAGGCCGTGATCTGGTCGGCCACGCTGTCCGCGGTGCCGTGGATCATCACGTCTTCGAGGTAGTACTGAACCGGGTCTTTGCCGCCGAAGGTCCGCGCTTCCTGC
>CAIUPC010000622.1 GCA_903900905.1 uncultured Acetobacteraceae bacterium | reverse complement strand
GCCGTCGCCGCTTATGTTAGCGCCTATGGGGACAAGCCCGGGGATGACGTGATTTAACGGGGATGACGTGATTTAAAGCCCACGTCCCTGATTCAACGCCCGCCCGCTCCAGGGGAGGGGCTGGATGCCAGGCACCTGGGATCGGGTGAGCCGACCTGGCAGTGATACCAGCCCGCGTTGATAGTGACGGACCGGTACTACTTCCCCGCCTTGGCGATCAGTTCCTCATAAAGGTTCACATAATCCTCAGCCATCCGGCGGGAGGTCCAGCGGCGATCGAAGGTCTCCCGCACCTTGGCGCGGTCGAGCGTCTTGACCTTGCCGAGGGCAGCCACAGCCTCATCGACCGAGTTCACCACGAAGCCGGTCAGCCCGTCATCCATCACTTCCGGCACCGAGCCGCAGTTGAACGCGATCACCGGCGTGCCGCAGGCCATCGATTCGATCATCACCAGGCCGAACGGCTCCGGCCAGTCGATCGGGAAGATCAGCGCATGCGCGCCCGACAGGAACGCCGGCTTCTGGGCATCGTTGATCTCACCGATGAATTCGACGTTGGGATTGCCCTCGATCAGCGGACGGATCTTGGTCTCGTAATATTCCCTGTCGGCGTTATCGACCTTGGCCGCCATCTTGATCTTGA
Organism: uncultured Acetobacteraceae bacterium; assembly: GCA_903900905.1. Taxonomy (GTDB): domain Bacteria; phylum Pseudomonadota; class Alphaproteobacteria; order Acetobacterales; family Acetobacteraceae; genus Rhodopila. Next base: position 2,683 of record CAIUPC010000622.1, on the reverse strand, counting down.
AGCCCGCCCGCGTCGCGATCTCAATCGCCCGATCGGCGCCCTTTTCCGGGGAGATGCGGCCGAGGAAGGCCACGTATTCCTGCTTCACCGGCTGCGGCGTCAGGATGTTCGGCGGCATGCCGTGCAGCACGGTGCGCACCCAGTTCAGATCGGGGATTGGCCGGCGCTGGCTGTTGGAGATCGAGACGAAGGGGCAGTCCTTGAACGTGCCATAGGTCTCGACGAATTCCGGCACGTCCAGGCGGCCATGGATCGTGGTCAGGAACGGCGTGTTCTGCCGGCTGAACAACTGCAGCGGGAAATAGTCGATATGGAAATGCAGGATGTCGAACTCGTCCTTGCGGCGATAGATCAGCTCGACCATGCGGTAATAGGTCGCGACCCAGTCCTTCACGGTCGGGTCGAGGCGTAGCGCCTGCTCACGCATCGGCGCCAGCGTGGCGGAGGTGATCGAGTCGCCGCTGGCGAACAGGGTCACGTCGTGGCCCATCGCGACCAGTTCCTCGGTCAGCGAATAGACGACACGCTCGGTCCCGCCATAGAGCTTGGGCGGTACGGCTTCAAAGAGCGGCGAGATTTGGGCAATGCGCATAGTGACGGGCCCTGGCTGTGTTGCGGGTTTCACGGCGATTGGCGGCCCCGCCGGCGATCTTGGCCGGGACGCTTTTCGAGGATGGGTGGTAGGGTTGGAATGTGGCGGAATGTCGGCGGGTTGGTCGCGATACCAAGGCGCGCCATGACGGGTGCAACCTCATGCCCGGCGCCAAATGATTCGGTTCATGAAGTGCGTCGCGGAAGAAACCGGCTCCCCAGGCTACTGACCCGCCCGCATGCGCGCATCCGCCGCTGGCAGTAGCCGCGCGAAGCGGGCGGCCCAGGCGGCCTGGCCGGCGGCATCAGCGATCAGATCCTGGCGGATTTCGATCTCGACATGCACCAGCCCGCGCTGCTCCCCATGCACGGGCGCGCTGTAATCGCTGTCGTCGGTGATCGCATAGGGCTCGTTCGCGCCCACCACGATGTCGCCCTCGGCGCGCAATTCGGCCAGCAGCGCGGCGGCCAAACGGACGTCGCGGTTGAACAGCACGCCCACCTGCATGTCGCGCCGCTCGCCTTTGAAGACGGGGGTGAAGCTGTGCATCGCGACGAACACGGTGCGCCGGCCGGCGGCAGCGCGGGCATCAAGCAAAGCCCGGATACGGTCGTGATAGGGGGTGAAGATCGCGGCGACCCGCGCCGCCCGGTCCGCCTCGGTCAGGCCGGTATTGCCCGGAATGGGGGTGAACTCACTGATCTCCGGCATCGCGGAGGGCCAGGACGGATCGCGATTGCAGTCGATCACCAGCCGGGAATAGGCCTGAGAGATCGCGGTCGCATCCAGCGCGGCCGACAGATGCGCATTGACCCCGGCGATGCCGATATCCCAGGCGATATGCCGATCCCACTCGCTGTCCGGGACGCCCAGCTGATGCAGGCGGCGTGGGATGGCTCGCCCGGCATGGTCACCGGTCAGGAAGAAATCCGACGTCCCATGTTCGCGCGTCAGCACGACGGGGTTGGGTTCGTCCGGGGCCAGAAGGGGATCAGTCATGTCGATGCCAAAGGTCAGAGGAACAGAGGTATCAGCTCGAGGCCTGAGGCCGCGCCCGCGGCAGGATCAGGCTCGGGCAATTGGCGCGCAAGGCGGCCGCCAGCATCGGCTGGCCACGATACAGATAGCTCCAATAGACCCGGCGGCCGTCACGGCTTTCAACATACCAGAACCCGGTGATGGTCGTGCCGAATCGCTCGATATCCGCCCATGCGATCTCGGTCCGCCTGGTGCCGAGGGTCGGCCCGAACATCCGGCATGGCCCTTGAATCCCCAGCGGTGTCCAACTGACATCATGCACCGAGGTCAGCGACGGTGCCATCATCCAGGCGATCGTGGCGCCGAGGATCGCCAGGAGTCTTGGGCCCCATTCGCCCTCTTCCAACACGAAAGCCGCGCAGCCGCCCAGGAAGATGAACGTGCCAATCATGACCGTGAACAGGGCGCTGACTTTGTCAGGGCTGATCGTTCCGGCGGTGTCATCGCGCAGGATTGGCCGGGCGCGCGCGATGGTCCAGCGCAGCGCGGTCAACAGCGCGGTTGTCACCAACCCGACCAATGCCAGTCTGACTTCGATGTTCATCGGCGGTGTCCGGGGCCTCTGCCCCGGCTACTCCGCCGCAATCTGTCTGGACCGCCGTTCGGCGATGATCTGGCGCGTCAGCGGCAGCAGTGATCGGCCGTATTCCACATTGTCTTCCAGCGGGTCGAAGCCGCGGATGAGGAAGGTGGTCACGCCGAGGTCGTAGTAATCCGCCATCGCCTCCGCCACCTGTTCGGGCGTGCCAACCAGGCTGGTGGTATTGCCGCGCGCGCCGGTGGCCAGGGCCGCGCCGGTCCACAGGCGCTTGTCCAGCCGTTCGCCCTGCGCCGCGGCTTCAAGCAGACGTTTGGAGCCCTCATTGGCGGGAACGACGGTCTGGATGCCCGCCTTGGCTCGCAGTTCCAGAATCCGCTGCTTGATCCGTTCCGCCCGCGCCCAGGCTTCGTCCTCGGTCGCCGCGAGGATCGGGCGCAGCGACAGGCTCACGCGCACGGTGCGGCCGAACCCGGCGGCCTCGGCCTGTAGTTTCGTGGTGATGTCGCGGACCT
>CAIUPC010000621.1 GCA_903900905.1 uncultured Acetobacteraceae bacterium | reverse complement strand
TGGTCTGAGCGCGCTGAATGGCACGGCCCACCTCCGTAGGGAAAAGCCCTGGCTTCACCAGATGCAGCCCGAAGGCTGCTATGAGACCGCGATGCGTTTTGAACGTGCCGTCCAAAGGCTCTATGCCTGTCCATGCCAAACAGGCGCGCACGGCGTCATACATCGCGTAATAAGCCCGGCTGCACGCGCCATCAGTGTCACCAAGGTCAAGCAGCACTTTAGCGCTTTTGATTCCAGTTTCGGCCTTTTGCAGGAAGGGCAATGTCAGAGCCGAATCCCTTCCCTCTGAATGTTGTGTATCAGCGCCGGGTTTGTGGCCCGCTCCGGATGGTCGAGATCGTCGCCCCAGAGTGGCAAGGCCGATACGGCGATGCCGGTTTCCACCAGGACATCGAATGTGATGTCGGACATGGAAACGGCGGTTTTCCAGATGTCGCCACGCTCACCATGCAGCACGACGGCCAAATCAACATCGCTGTCGGGTCCGAAATCACCACGGGCACGAGAGCCATACAAGCGCACCTCATCGACCGCGTAATTCTTGCGGAGCGCGTCGAGGAACAGGGCGATTGCCCTTACCACTTCCGGCTTTTGCGCAGTCTCGCTCATGATGGGACGAAGATGGGGCGACAGCGGCCGCAACGCAAGAAGCGATGGAGCCTCAGCCCCCCTCGATCCGCGGAATAAAGAACACCTCGGCCCCCGGGGGGACCGGCTGGAAATAGCCGGTCTCGTGGTACTCGCCGTTGATGGCCAGCGTCGTCTCTTCTTCCAAATGCTCCCCTAACCCCGGGAACATGTCGTCCATGGCCTTGATGACCTGCCGCATGTTGCTCGCCCAGACATCGAATTCGCGCACGCCATTGGTGTAGCGGGCGGCGAAGCCGCTGGTGAAGACAACACGGGCAGGTCCCGAAGCCATGGTTCAGGCCGACAGCGCTTCCAGAACCTTGGGCGGCGACATCGGCAGTTCGTACAGACGCTTGCCGGTCGCGGCTTCGATCGCATTCGCGATCGCGGCCATCGGCGGGCAGATGCAGACCTCACCCACGCCCTTGGCACCATACGGATGCGTCGGGTTGGGCACTTCCACCAGCACCGCGTCCAGCATCGGCAGATCGGACGCGACCGGGCAGCGGTAGTCGAGGAAGCCGGGGTTATCCAGCAGGCCCTTGGTGTTGTAGATGTATTCCTCGCTCAGCGCCCAGCCGATGCCCTGCGCGATGCCGCCATGGATCTGGCCTTCGACGTAGGAAGGATGGATCGCACGGCCCACGTCCTGCGCCGCGACGAAGCGGAGGATGGTGACCTTTCCGGTCTCCGGATCCACTTCCACGTCGCAGAACTGGGTCGCAAAACCCGGTGCCTGACCGCCCGCATTCACACCAGCCGAGGTCGTGATCGGCCCGCCGGTGGCCGCGGCCTTGCCGGCGATTTCCTTCAACGACAGCGGCTTGAAGTCGCCGACGTTGGAGCCGGCCGGCTTCGCGAAGCCGTCGTCCCAGATCACGCCTTCCGGATCGACGCCCCAGATCATGGCGGCACGCTCGCACAGGATCTTGATCGCGGTCTTGGTGGCGTTCACCACGGCGGTGCCGGTGGCGAAGGTGACGCGCGAACCGCCGGTCACATGGGTGTAACCGACCGAGGCCGTGTCGGCCACGATGGCCCGCACCTGGCTGTAATCAATGCCCAGCGTTTCCGCGGTCATGATGGCCATCGAAGCGCGCGAACCGCCAATGTCCGGGCTGCCGGTGGCGATCAGCACGGTGCCGTCGGCGTTGATCTGCAGCGTGGCGCTGGATTCGCCGCCGCCGTTGAACCAATAGCCGGAGGCAACGCCGCGGCCCTGGTTCGGCCCGAGCTTCACCTGGTAGGCCGGGTGCTTCATCAGCGCCTCAACCGTTTCGAGATAGCCGGCATGGGCATGCTTCGGACCGGACAGAGTCGGCGTGCCGATGCGGCAGGCGTTCTTCTGGCGGATCGCCAGCGGGTCCATGCCGATCTTCTGGGCGCACATGTCGAGGACGCTTTCCACCGCGAAGGCGGAAATCGGCGAGCCAGGGGCGCGGTAAGCGGCCGCCTTGGGGCGGTTGCTGACCACGTCGTAGCCGACAGCGCGCTGGTTCGGGATGTCATACGGCGCATAGGCGCAGAGGCAGCCGTTCATCACCGGCGAGCCCGGGAAGGCACCGGCCTGGAACTTGAAGATGCCATCGGCGGCCACGATCGTGCCGTCATTCTTGACGCCAATCTTGACCCACATGGACGCGCCCGAGGTCGGGCCGGAGGCGCGGAACACTTCCTCACGGCTCATCATCAGGCGCACCGGCAGGCCGGACTTCTTCGACAGCGTCGCGGCGACGGGTTCCAGATAGGTCACGGTCTTGCCGCCGAAGCCGCCGCCGATTTCGGCGGGGGTGACGCGGAGATCGCCAAGCTGGGCGCCGATGATCTGCGCCGTCAGCGCGCGCATCGCGAAGTGGCCCTGGCTGGAGGACCAGATTTCGCACTGGCCATCGGCCTCATATTTCGCGATCGCGGAATGCGGCTCGATATAGGCCTGATGCACGGCGGCGGTCTTGAATTCATGCTCGACGATGACGTCGGCCTCGGCGAAGCCCTTCTCGACGTCGCCCATGCTGAATTCGAGGCGCTTGGAGATATTGGACGGCTTTGTCGGCGCCGGGGTGATGCCGCGGGTGATCATGTCCTCGAACAGCAGCGGCGCGTCTTCGGCCATCGCTTCGTCAACGTCGATGACATGCGGCAGGACTTCGTATTCGACCTTGATCAGCGCCATCGCCTCTTCGGCGATGGAGTTGCTGATGGCGGCGACGGCGGCGACGGCATGGCCTTCGTAGTAGACCTTCTCACGCGCCATGATGTTGCGGGTGACGTGCCAGAAATTAACGGCCACGCGCTCCGGCCCGATATAATCGAACTTCTGCGCCGGCAGATCGGCCGCGGTCATCACCGCCTTCACGCCCGGCAGCTTCTCGGCCGCGGAGGTGTCGATCGAGAGGATGCGGGCATGCGCATGCGGCGAACGCAGCACCTTCCCATAAATCATCCCCGGCAGCTTCAGGTCGGCGCCATACATCGCGCGGCCCGTCACTTTGGGAATACCGTCGGGACGGATCGGGCGCGTGCCCACCCATTTGAAGCGTTTAACGGAATCGGTGACGATTGCGGTGTCGTTCACGGCAGCCTCGCTTACTTGGTCAGATTTAGGTGACCAAGGTCGCCCAGGTACGGACCAAAGGCAAGGGGGGCCGATTCAGGTCCGCGGCGGAAACAGCCCCGAACGGCCGCCGATATGGCTATCGGAGCGATTGCCATCGCCCGGTGCGCGGTCGTGGCGACCGGCAATCATGCCCATTTTGAGAGGATCGATGCGTATTCTCCGCTACCGGGCCTGTACAATCCGTTTCTGGATGCGTGGATCCGCCGGCCGGACTCCGCGCCCCCGCGCTGACAACACGTTTGCCGGTCGTGCGGAATTCTGGCGATCCGCCTCGCCCGGCCTGTCATGAGCCGTAACCGGCGGGTGCGTCTGCCGTATCAGCGCACCACGTAATACCAGACGCCGTTGAAACTGACTCTCCCCCTCCCCTTGAGGGAGGGGGTTGGGGGAGGGGTATCTCCCCGAAAACTGTGCCTTTTCACCCCTCCCCCCAGCCCCCTCCCTCAAGGGGAGGGGGAGACATCGTAGGTTAACATCAAGGGCGGGTGGTATAACGCCGCACCATTCGCAAAATATCGGCCTCGGCCCCTTCCGGGCGGCCAGCGAGGTGCCAGGCCAGGCAGGTAGCGGCCGCGAACAGGCTGCCGCCGAGGGCCGCGATCTGCACCACCAGCCAGGGTGCGGCGGCGGGACCCGCTGCCTGCCAACCCAACCCGGCGGCGCACAGGCCCAAGGTCATCGCCCCCGACCCAACCATCGGCCGCCAGGCATGGGCGAGCAGATTGCCAAAACTGACATGGAAGCGCTTCAGCGCGGTTGCGACGGTCATGCCCTGCTCGATCCCGATCGCGATGCCGGACGCGATCGCCGCGCCCAGGGCGCCGTAGGCCGGGATCAGCGCCAGCAGCAATCCAACCCGCAGCGCCCCCCCGATAACGGTGAGGCCCACCAATCGCCCAAGCAAGGCATGCGCGCTCATCAGATGCAGGCTCACCTGCCCGAACACCATCATGGTGCCCGCGACCGCCAGCACCTGCAGCACCGGCACCGCCTCATCCCAGCCCGGCCCCAACGCCAGGCGCACCAGCGGCGCGGCGATCAGTGACAGGCCCATCCCGGCCGGCAAGGTGACCATGGCGGCAAAGCCCATCAAACGGAGATAGGTGCTGCTGACATCCTCCCCACTATGATGGGCGGCAGCGAAGCCGGAGAACGAGGCCCGGCACAGCGGCTCGATCAGTTCGGTCGTTGGCAGGGCCGCGATCTCGGCGCCGACGCTGTAGAAACCCAGCGTCGTGGCGTTGGTCAGACGCCCGAGGATCAGGCTGTCAGCGCGATTGCGCAGCAAGATGGCCAGGCTGAGCACCCAGCTCCAGAGCGAATAGCCGACAAGTTCGCGCCAGGCCCGCAGGCTCAAACGCGGGCGGAAGGGATGCATGACATAGGTCATCACGCAGCGCAGCGTGCGATTGACCAGCATGCCGGCGAGCATGGCGACATAGCTGTGCAGCACGAAGGCGGTGCCAATGGCCGCTATGATGCCGCACAGCTTCGGCAGCACCATGATCGCGAATTCCTTCTCGAACGCGAGCGCCCGCCGGAAATCCACCGCCCCGATATTGCCGATCCCATCCAGCAGCGGCAAAGCCGCGATCACCAGCAGCACCGGGCCCAGCCGCGGCTCCCCAAAGAACGCGGCGGCCGGATAGGCGGCGATCAGAACAAGGATGCTGACGGCCAGCCCGCGCAGCGCCGTCAAAGTGAAAGCAGTGTTGTAGATGTCGGTGCCGGGCGCGCGCTGGCGGATGACCGCTTCCTCGGTGCCGAGCGCCATCATCTCATCGATCGTCTGCATGAACCCGGCGGCGAGGGCGATCAGACCGAAATCGGCTGGTGCCAAGAGCCTGACGAGCACCAGGGTGCTGGTCAGCCCCAGCACCCGCATGCCCATACGCCAGGCCATCACCCAGCCGGCGCCGCGCGCGGTTCTGGCGAAGAGGCTGGGGCCGGTCATGGCGCGTACCGGGCCATGATGACGCGGTTGACACCAAAGGGCGGTGTCGCGACGCGTTCAATCGGCTGGCTTGGATGCCAGATGGTGACGGGGCCAGCAGATAGGGCGGTCGTGACCGCGGTGGGATCAAACGTCACGCAGAGGGTCACACATTCCGCCGGCTGGGGCGGATGCGGGATCGGGCGCAGGGCCGCGACGCAACGCAGCAGCCGGGGCTGATGACCGAACACCTGCGACAGAAACCGCCCAATCGGCGGGGCTTCGAGCAAGGCCTGGATGGCGGGTACGGTCGTCTCAGGTCCGGCCATGCCGTTACCGGCCCCTCCATGAGCGGCCCCGGCATCGTTCCCCCTGTCATCCCCCACCTCGTCATTTCCCACCGCGTCATTTCCCACCTCGTCATCCCTCACCTCGTCATGCCCCACCTCGTCATCCCCGGGCTTGTCCCGGGGACCAATCGCGGCAACGGCGGAAACCTTGGTCCCCGGGACAAGCCCGGGGATGACGGAGGCGGGACCAATGACGGAGGCGGGAGCAATGACGGAGGCGGGGGTAACGACGGAGGCGGGGGTAACGACGGAGGCGGGAGCAATGACGGAGGCCGGACCAATGACGGAGGCCGGACCAACGACGGGGGCGGGCGCAATGACGGGCGGCGCGACGACGCGGACGGCCCTAACCGGG
>CAIUPC010000620.1 GCA_903900905.1 uncultured Acetobacteraceae bacterium | reverse complement strand
TGCACGGAACCTGGCGGGCGATCCTGGATAGTTGGCTGCCAATCTCGGGGTATCGGATGACGGATGAACCCACGTTCGAAAAATATGGCGCCGATTTTAATCCGGCGACCGGGATGGGCCGCATCGAAATCTGGATTCCGGCCGGTTAACTATCACCACATGATTGGCTGGCTCCCCGGCATCCATCGGGGAGTCTAAGCTTTCGGGGTCCGTTCAGATATTTCCTTTGCGATCGTCACGAATTTCCGCACATCGATTAAAACTGTTCTGAGCGTATCGACACTCGGCACCGGTTCACTACCAAGATCCGGATAACGAAACGCATGTCCCCAATCCGTCAACGGAACAAGCCGATCGATGCGGGTTGTCAGGTCGGGAAAACAGGGCACGACCAGATCGCGCAAGGTTTCCAGGTCATGCGTCTTCCGGAACGGAACGCGGGCAAGAACCAGAAGTCCCTTAATCACTTTTTCAACAGCCTGCTGGCAGTGATAGGCGGCAGTCTCCGGGATGGCTTCAGGCGCGTCGATGCAGGCATGAGCGGACAGAACGTCGCGATGGGCCACCAGAAACCAGCGACGTGCGACCAGGGTGTGATCGTCACCCGCGTTCATATATCACAATACCGTCGGTCCGGGCGGCATAGGGAAGGGTCCCGATGACCTGATTATACCGGCTCCATGTACTTTCCCGTATGGGAATAACATCGGCGGGCTGGCGATACGGACGGCGGGCTTCCCGCCCAGCGCGAATGGTCACCTTCTCCGCCGGGGTATCGTCGTCCACAATGACCAGGAGGTCGATGTCACTATCCGGCCCGGCCTCGCCCCGGGCAACCGAGCCGAACAGGATCACCCGCCGCGGCTGAAAATAGGCCACGACAGGATCCAGTAGCGCGGACGGGACAAGCGCGGAAACCATGGCCCATTGCTACCATTAAACGCCCCTGGGACGAAGCATTATCGCGGTGGACGCCTGTGCTTATGCCCCCGCCAAAATCGCGTCCGCGATCTTCTCCGCCGTCATCAACACCGGGAAGTTGGTATTCGCCGACGGCACGACAGGGAACACCGAGGCATCCACCACCCGCAGCCCATCCACCCCGCGCACCCGCCCGGCCGCATTGGTCACCGCCATCGGGTCGTCATCCGCGCCCATGCGGCACGTACACGACGCGTGCCACACGCCCACCGAGGCCTTACGCACAAACGCTTCCAGCGCGTCGTCATCGGTCAGCATGTCCTGGATCGTCACGCCCTCCATCACCAAGGTCTTGATCAGATAGGTGCGCAACGCCGCCGGTCCATCCAGCAGACGCCCTAATATATCGGTGATGAACTTGTTCTTTTTGCTGTGCAACCCGACCTGCCGCACCTTATCACTATAGCTCGCCGGAAACGGATCCGCCGTCACACTCTGCATAATCGGCGTTAAATGCATGGCCGCGAAACGACGAATGCCATCCATCATCCGCACCAGATCGCGCTGATCCGATAACAGATTGAAATCCACCGACGGTTCGTCGTCCGGGCTGGCGGAGCGCAGCTTCACCTCCCCATTCTCGGAATACGTCTTATACACCGTTACAATAAACGACCCGATTTGTTCACCAACCCGGTGCCAGGAGGTTTTGTTGGTAACGACGGTCATCATGTCGCCGGCTGGGATCCCCGCCATCCCCGAGGAATAACGCAACGCGGTATAGATGTGCCGGCGTGAATAATCGTGGATAATGCGCGCATGCGGCTTGAGAAACGCCGCCACCGCCGCTGCTGGGTGATCCTGCAGCCGCTGCCCGACACCCGGCAGCGCCACCCGCACATCGATGCCGAGATCGCGCAGATGCCCGGCGGGGCCGATCCCCGCGCGCATCAAATGCGCGGGCGAATGGATCGCGCCGGATGACAGAATGACCTCTTTCGCGCGGAATTCCTGCGCCCTTCCGCTGACCTTGGCATTCACGCCGACACAGCTGTGGCCTTCGAAAATCAACCCGGTCGCTACCGTATCGGTCGAAATGGTGAGGTTTTCCCGCAGCCGCGTGCCGGGATCGAGATAACCGATCGCCGCGGACACCCGCCGCTCAAACGCGTTGGAGATGGTGATCGGGAAATACCCGTCCTTCCATTCCGCGTTCTGATCCTGGATATACTCCCACCCCGCTTCCTTGAACGCCTGCGCCACGGCCTTCGCATGTTCCGGCCACAGATCGGGGAAGATGCGCCGCACGGGAATGCGGCCCTCCTTGCCGTGATACGGACCTTCGAAGTCCATATCCCGCTCAACCTTCTTGAAATAGGGCAGCACATTGTCCCAGTTCCAACCGGCAGCGCCACGCGCGTCCCACTCATCGTAATCCGTCGGCGCGCCGCGATTGGCCAACTGGCCGTTGATCGACGACCCGCCACCCAGAATGCGCGCCTGCTCATAGGTGCGCAGCGGCGGGCGCTTTTCCTCGGGGTTGTTATGGGAGATGACCTCGGTGGTGACCTTCAGCTTGTTCCAGGTGAAGTTCGGATTGAGATATGCCGTGCCCGGATAGGAATCCAGCACCGCCGCCGGGACCTTGCCATGCGGCGTGTCCTGCCCGGCTTCCAGCAGCAGCACCTGATTGCGGCTGCGCGCCGACAGCCGATTGGCCAGCACCGACCCGGCGGAACCGCCGCCGACAATGATATAATCGTAGATCATAGCACGCTCAGCGGGTTTCAGTATGGAAGGTTTTCGACACGATGCGCCAGCCATCGGTCAGCTTCACGAATGTCAGATAATCCGTGAAATAGCGCGGCGGTATCTGGCACTGCACTTTCGCGAATGCCGTGTTGGGACCGGACCGGTCGATATGAACCACCCAGTCATGCCGCGGCAGGTCCTGGCTCTGCGCCGATTTGCGGGTGCGCACAAGCTCGAACCATTGCGCCCGCGGTAAATCGGCCAGCGCACCGTCGGTCACGCTGAACAGATGCGACACGTCATGGAACACGCGGCCGAGTTTCTCGGTATCGCCCTCGTACAGCCCATCGAAATAGGTCTGAAGCGCCTGCTCCAGATCGTTCAGATCGCTCGACATCGCGTCCTCCCCGGTTTTGTTTTGACTCACACGCCCAGCTGGGTTGCCAGATCCTCGATATCCTTGGCCACGATATCGAAATCATGTTCGGCCGAGTAATCGCGCTTCTGATGCGGCCCGTATTCCATCGGCCGCGGCCAGAACGCGGTCATCAGCCCCACCGACTTCGCCGCCATCAGGTCGCCGTTATGCGCCGCCGCCATCATGACCTGGCCCGGTGCCACATCCATCAGCTTCGCCACGCCCAGATAGGTCTCCGGATCCGGCTTGAAATGCCCGAACAGGTCGGAGCCAAAAATCATATCCCAAGGCAGACCGGCGAACTTCGCCATATTGGTCAGCAGCGACACATTGCCGTTCGACAGCGGCCCGATCACAAACCGGGACTTCAACCGCGTCAGGCCCGCCACCGCATCCGGCCATCCCCGCAACCGGTGCCAACCCAGATTGATATGCACCAGATCGGCTTCCGACAGGCCCTTGATGCCGAAATCGGCGACCAGTTGATCCAGCGACGCCCGGTGCAGCGCGTCCAGCTTGGTCCAGGGCTGCGCGCCCTTGCGCACCCGGTCCATGGAGGGATGGTATGCCGCCCGCCAGGCATCGATCAACGCCGGCCAGTCCGCGCTCACCCCAATCTTCTGCCCATAGGCCGTCAAATCAGCGATCAGGCTGCCGCGCCAATCGACCACGCTGCCGAATGTGTCGAAAACGATCACGGCGGGTTGCTTCACGGACATAGGATCCTCCTTTTGCGTGGCGGGAGCCAACAGCCAATGCCCCGCCCGGTCAAGCGCCGCTTTCAGAAGATCCCGAAAACGCCTCTCAGGAAGCCGGGGGTCAGGATACTGAGGGGATTGACGAACACCGCCGGATCGCCGGTCGGGCCGCGCAGCGTATAACGCGCCGCGAACAGTCCGCCCCCCTTCTCGGCGCTGAACAAACCGCCCACGAACGGGATCCGGCCAAGCAGCGAGTTGAAGAAATAGGCCGGCACGACCGTGCCCTCCAGATCGATGGTCTCAGAACCCAGATCGATGCGCCCTTTCGCGGTCATGCCCAAAGACGGGCTGAACGCCATGGTATCGGCCAGGGTCAGGACATTGTCCGCGAAGACGAACGGCGCCGTCAGCCGGGCAAAACCCAACCCCGGCCCGCGGATCACATCGACCAGCCCGTACAACGTCATCGCCTGCAGCAACTTGCCCAGCGCCGGCATGCCGTGAACCCGAAATTCGAGGATCTCCGCCGAACCCTTCAACGCATGCGCGGGGGTGGAATCGTCGAATATCCCGTCAAGCCGCAACGTCCCGTCTTCCAGCGAGTGGGTAACATCCAGCCCGTTCAGCAGGGCCCCGGCGTCGGCGGCCCGCACCTCCAGCCGGCGGGTGTCGCGGTCCATCCCGATGGCCAGCGTGAACGGCGCATTCGGCCCCGTCTGGCCACTGACCGTCAGCGCGCGGAACACCCGTCCGTCATTGCTGGCACGGGCCTTCACGCCCGTCGCCACCTTGCCGCGCGCCAACAGCACCCGCCCAAAGGTGCCATTCAAGGTCCAGGCGGGTCCCGGCTTGGGTTCCGGCTTGCTCACATCGCGGGGCGGCGTCTTCTCCGCCAGTTTATCGGCGGCATCGAACACCTGCGCATCGATCTCCACCGCGATCGGGCCGCCCGGCGGCATCCGCACACCGCCGCTGAGCACCGTCTTGCCCAGGACCACGCGATCCAGCCGCAGCCCGGAGACATCGGCGCCCGTGACCTCCGCCGTGGCCCGCACGGACAGATCCGTTCCATCCACCACGATCGGCCCGATACTCGTGAGGCGATCCTTGGTCAGCACCAGCCTTGCCGTCGCCGAGGCCGTAACCCCCGCGGCCTTGGACCAGGCCAGCGGCGCCAGCGTCAGCACGGCGGGGGTCAAATCGGCCGTCAGCATGATGTCGCCGTCGCCATCCCCCCGCTTGCTCCAGACCACCTGCGCCGGGAAGCTGCCCGCGAGCACATCCCCAACCGCCAACCCGGCCGCCGCCAGCTGCCCCGCGCTGGGCGCCGCCGTGACCGTGATGCGTTGCTGCACATCCTTCGCCCGGCCGGCCTGGAAATCCATCATCCCGTCGATCTTCGACGCGATCCCGCCGATGAAACCCGTACCCTTCAGCGTCAGACCCTTGGTATCCGCGACGATCTCCAGATCCGCCCGATCCAGGTCGCGGCCCGCCGCGATCGCGCTCAGATGCCCTTGCTTCAGCTGTGCCGTCACCCCGATCGTCACGTCTTCAATGTCGAGTTTTGATTCCAGCGGGAGTTTGACATGGGCGGCAATACTCGCCTCCCCGGCCGGATCGCGCAGATCCATCGGATGCGCGCTCAGCAGCTTCAGGCGCGGCTCTCTCATGATCGCGATCGTATCCGCCAGGCTCCCCGTCACCCGCGCCGTGATGTCGGCATCCTGATCCTTCACCGTCAGCCCGGTCACCCGCATAGTCCCGCCGTTCACCACGATCGGCAGCCGCGTGCCAACCCGCTGGCGGCCGGCGAGAAAAGCGATGTCGATGGTATCGGGATCGATCAGCCGCAAATGCGCCCGCGCCTGCTCGACCGGCGGCACGGGACGCAGCCAATGCACGGTCACGTCGTCGCCCTCCAACTCGCCCGTGGCCTTGGTCAGGGTCAGATCGCTGAAATCCGCCGCGGTCTCCAGCGTCAGGTCAAAGTGACCGTCATGCGCCATCCCCGCCGGTATATTGCCGAGAACCCATTGCCGCGCCCCCGGTGCCAGCCCAAGCGGCCATAACGTCGGCAGATCCGCGAACGCGACCCGATCCAGGCCAAGCGACAGGCCGATGGTCCGGCGCGGCGCGGGCGGTGCGACCGTCACCGCCGCCGAGAGCACCGGGTCCGGCTGCCCCGCCGCGCCTGGCAGCACCATCCGCACTGTCCCATTGAGCCCCCGCGGCCAGGTGCCGATCAGGCTGACCTCCGCTGAGCGCAACGGCGCCTCACCTGGGCCGATAAGCAGCTTGCCCGCACCCAGGGTCAGGGTCAGCGATCCC
>CAIUPC010000619.1 GCA_903900905.1 uncultured Acetobacteraceae bacterium | reverse complement strand
TATTTTCTCCCCGTCATGGCCCGGCTTGTCCGGGCCAACCCCGCCCGCACCCTGCCGCGATAGGTGGCCCGGACAAGCCGGGCCATGACGATATAGACCACGACAGAGGAAAATCGTTTCCGCGATCTGTGAATCCGGTAGGGCTTGTCCGGGCCATGACGATGTAGAGCAGAACGCGCGAAAATCGTTCACCGGTCTTGCTCGCTTTAGATGAGCCAACATCCCATTTATCGAGATCATGAGACGAATGTGGGATTATCATCCCCCCGCCCGGAGCCATCCCTGGTGGACAACCCCCTGCCCTCTTGCCCGGCCGCCTGCGTCACGCCACCGTGGGTTGCAACCAACCGCATTTCATATGATGGCGGAGCCGGGCAAACGCCCTTACCATCAGCCGGCACGCGTTGAACGGAAGCCTTGCCCCATGCGTATCGTTTGCCCCGCCTGTTCGGCCCGGTATGAAGTCAAAGAGACCTTGCTGATCCAAGGACGCAAGACCCGTTGCGCCCGCTGCGGCGCTGAATGGGTGCCGCCGAGGCCTGCCGCCGAGGCCGCGACACCAGTCACGGCTGCCGCACCGGCACCGGCACCCGCTCCAGTTCCGCCGTCGACTCCGGCACCCGACCTCGGCAAGGCGCCCGACCAGACGCCCGAAAAGCCTGGCGACACCACCGAGCCGCCGCTCGGCATGACATCCCTCGCCGGGCTCACGGCCATGGACCGCCTGTATTACCCGCCGCCGCCGCCGCCCATGCCACTGGCCCTGCGCCTCGCCTGGGCCGCGACAGCCATCATCATCCCCTGCATGATCGGCAGCGGGCTCTATTGGCGCAATACGGTGATGGAGAGCTGGCCGCCGAGCGCGCGGATCTATTCAGCGCTCGGCCTGACCGGGACCGCCGACCACCAATAACAACAATCAGGGGAACGACCATGTCCAGCGATCGGGGCAGCGTGCTGCGGATCGAGATCACCGAGCGGCTCAGCCCGGTCTTCGGCGGCACCATATTCAGCGATGCCGGCGCCTATGAATGCCTCAGCGGCATGGTCTACGGGGCGCTCGACCCCGCGCATCCGCGCAACCGCGACATCGTCAACCTGGACAAGGCGCCGCGCGGCGCCGACGGGCTGGTGGCCTACGAATCCGCGTTCTCGTTGATCAAACCGATCGACATCAGCAAGGGCAATGGCTGGCTGATGTATGACGTGCCCAATCGCGGCAACAAGGTCGCGCTGACCCGGCTGAATCTGGGCGCGGACGGCAACCGCCCGGTCACGGCCGAACACGCGGGCAACGGCTTCCTGATGCGCAACGGCTTCTCCGTCGTCTGGAGCGCCTGGCAAACCGGCGTACCCGCCGGCGCCGATCGGCTGGATGCGCGGTTCCCGGTGGCGGTTGGGGCAGATGGCTCGATCACCGGGGTGAACCGCGATGAGTTCATCGCCGAGGAAACCGGCGGGCCCGGCGATGCGTTCATCCAGGTGGTCTCGGCGGAGCGGTTCATCGCCACTTTGTCCTATCCGGTGGCGGATCAGGACCCGGCCAAGGCAACGCTGACGGTGCGCCAGCGGGAGAAAGACCCCCGCGCCACCCCGCCCGGGCTGGCCTGGCGCTATGTCGATGACCGCCATATCGAAATCACCCGTCCCAGCGGAACCGGGTTCGACCTCGGCTCGATCTACGAGTTCGTCTATCCCGCCCGCGATCCGGCGGTGATGGGGATTGGCTTCGCGGCGATCCGCGACCTGGTGGAATTCCTGCGCCAGGACGGGCCAGACAACCCGCTCGGCGGGTCGATCCGGCATACGGTCGGGTTCGGCATCTCCCAATCCGGGCGGGTGCTGCGGGACTTCGTGCATCTGGGCTTCAACCAGGCGGCCGATGGCGGGCGCGTGTTCGATGCGATCTTCCCGATCGTGGGCGGGTCGCGCCGGACCTATATCAACTATGCCTTCGCCCAGCCGGGCCGTTATGCGCGCCAGCATGAGGATCATTCGTTCCTCGATGACCAGTTCCCGTTCACCTATGGGACACTGCATGACCCGATCAGCGGCAAGACCGATGGCATCCTGCGGCGGGCGGAAGCGGACGGGGTGGTGCCAAAGGTGATCCATCTGGACACCGACTCCGATCTTTGGGTCGGGCGGGCGTCGCTGGTGGCGACGGATACGCTGGGCGCGGATGTGGCGATGCCGGATGATGTGCGCATCTTCATGGCCTCGGGCATCCAGCACGCGGTGCTCAAGCCGCCGGTGAAGGTTGTGACGGAGCTGCCGGGCAATCCACTCGGCTACAGCTCGTATATGCGGGCCTTGCTGCTGGCGCTGACCGAATGGGTCGAGCACGGCACGCCGCCGCCGGACAGCCAGTTCCCCTCCGTCGCCGCGGGCACGCTGGTGACGCGGGAAGCGGCCGAGGCCGGATTCCCGGCTTTGCCCGGCGTGACCTTCCCCGATGTGCTGAACGAACTGACCTTGCGGGACCATTCGGTGGAGCCGCCGATCGAGGGCGCCCCCTATCCGGTGCTGGTCTCGGCTGTGGATGCGGATGGCAATAGCCTGGGCGGGTTGCGCCACCCGCTGCTGACCGCGCCGGTGGCGACGCATACCGGCTGGGCGGTGCGCATTCCCGGCTACGCGGCGGGGGATTTGTTCACGATCCAGGGATCATGCTCCCCATTCCCGGCGACGCCCGATGCGAAGGATCCGAGGCGGTCCCTGGCGGAACGGTATGGAAGCCGGGAGGACTGGGCGGCACAGGTCATCGCGGCGGCGGAAGCATTGGTCGCCGAACGGCTGCTGTTGCGGGAGGACGCGGACCGGTTGATCGCCGTGGTTGGGGAGACATGGGACGCAGTAGCGGTGCTGTAGGAAGGTACGGACGGCAGCGGCACAGGTCTCCCCCTCCCCTTGAGGGAGGGGGTTGTGGGGAGGGGTGCC
Organism: uncultured Acetobacteraceae bacterium; assembly: GCA_903900905.1. Lineage (GTDB taxonomy): Bacteria > Pseudomonadota > Alphaproteobacteria > Acetobacterales > Acetobacteraceae > Rhodopila. The sequence continues at coordinate 20 of CAIUPC010000619.1, read as the reverse complement.
ACCCCGCGAAATCCTGCCGT
>CAIUPC010000618.1 GCA_903900905.1 uncultured Acetobacteraceae bacterium | reverse complement strand
GCCGGGCCATGACGATATAGAGCTCGACAGACGAAAATCGTTTCCGTGATGTGTGAACGGGGTAGGGACAAGCCCTACGCGTTCACGCATCGCGGAAACGAAAATTTGGCAGCTGAGGACAACGGTATTTTCTCCCCGTCATGGCACGGCTTGTCCGGGCCAACCCCGCCCGCACCGTGCCGCGATAGGTGGCCCGGACAAGCCGGGCCATGACGTTGCAGAGCAGAACGGGCGAAATTCGTTTCCGCGATCTGTGAATGCGGTAGGGACAAGCCGGGCCATGACGATTTAGCCAGATAGCGATCGGTCAATGGTTCGGGTGGTTGGTATGAGGCGCCGGCGTCCGTGCTCGCATGATTGATTCAGAACGCGTCCCGTTGCTGACCGCCCAAGGCGGTGGCGACGCAGGCGATGAAGGCGCCGATGAGCATCGACAGGGCTGTGAAGATCGAGAGGTACATCGCCGCCTTGCGCGCCTCATCCACGGCCTTGCGGGTCTTGGCTTCCGCGGTCTTTGTCTGCGCGAGCACGGCATCGACCCGTGTTTCCGCTTCCGCCGGCGCTAGGCCGGTGCGGGCCGCGACGAATTGTTCCAGATACGCTTTGTCAGACGCGGGAATGTCGCCGGCTAGCATGCCATTGGTCAGAATGCGTACACTCTGCGCCCGCACATCCGCGTCTGAAATGCTCACGCTCGGATGGTCGGTGCGGTAGAGAGCATCGACGAAATACGCCATCGGATCCGGAAGCGTTGCCACCTGACTCATCCCTCGGCTGGCGCCGGCGGTGCCACCGGCCGCGATTACCCGGATCATCTCGACAAAGGCATCGGGGCCGTAATCTGACCCCACGTCCGGCGTGGGTTCCCTCAGGGCCGGGTGATCGGCGGTGGTTCGGCGGCACCGGTCAGATCGAACCGGCTTGTGAGCAATTGCCCCGCATTGGTCCGGAAAACGTCGACGCTGGTACCATCCGATGACGGCACCATGAAGCGGCTGACGACGGTCCCGAACATCTCCCGTAGCTGTGCCGCGTCGCAGGTCGGTAAAAACGGCCGCAGCACCCGTGGATCGTAAAACCGGAACAACAGGCGCTTATTGGCCTCGGTTCGCACCATCGTCAGGCGGCGGAAGTGGTCGCGCATCGTGCTCGTTGAGACCAGGGACCAGAGGAAAATGCCCCAGTCCTGGCCCCAGCCGTCCTTCCATAACCAATCGAATACGCGATCGGACGTGCCGAGGCAGACCAGATACGGGGCCACGGCGGCCAGTTCCCGCGCGGAAGGGCCCTGATACAGGCTCACGATCTCTTCCTTCGCGGCCAACTGGCGCAGCGCGGGGTAGATCCGCTCGTCGCGCGCGGCATCGATGATGGCATAAAGATAGGCCTGCCGGTGCTGGCCGGGTTGTCCGCTGAGCTGCCACAGGTGACGGATGGCGCGGGCCCGTGCCGCGGCGTCATTGCGCGGCGCGGCGCCGGGATTGCTGCTTGCATCAGACATTGGCGGCGGCCGCCCTGGCGCATTCCTCACAGAACGGGGTTCCGTCCTGGGCCGCGTCGATCAATGTCTGGGCCTGGGGGGAAACTTCGGCGGGCGGGTCCGGCAGGACGCTGGCCGGTGGCGCCTCTGAGGGAGGGGCAGCCGCCGGCGCCGCGGCTGGTGCCGGCGGCGCCGCGGCGACCCCGATCAAGGGTCCATTATGCTCGAGCCATTGCAATTGCAGCGGCCAGGTGATTGCCCCCCCGGGCGACGGATGGCGCCCGTATGACGCGGGCCGCACCAGCAGAAGCCGGTGTCCCGCAAGCAAGGGGGCCAGGACCTGGACGGTATTGACCGGATCCCAGGCTGGAACCGCGGTCTGGGCCAGTGACCTGTTCTCCGCCGCTGCCGCGACGGCTTGTTGGAATGCCTCGATGGCCCCGGGCAAGCGCAACAGATCGCGCAGGAAATGGGCGGCGATGTCGCGCGAGGGAAAGACCAGCGCGGAGAAACGGTTCCGCGCTGAGGGATTGGTCCGGTCAAACCGGACGGTTGTCGCTTTTGGTACCACCCGGCCGACGGCGATGCTGCCGCCCGCTATGCCGCTTGCAGCGGCCTCCAGCAGATCATTGCCCAGCCCCGCATGTAACGGCACCGATCCGATATGACCGGTCAATTCCTGCTCCAGCGCCTGCGTGAGCCAGGTGGACGCCGGAAGACGGGACAGGAATGCCCGGATGGCCTGAACGTTGGCGCCAAGACGCTCGTACACAAACGGCACCGTCAGGGCGGCGGGCCGCAGCGACTGGACAGAACGGTGTGGACCGACGAGGAGCATCCAAGAGACTGTACGGAAAAACACTGCCTGGGGGAAGCGGGCCGCCCGTTCACGGCTTGGTGTTTCCGCTTCCCGCGGCGTTCTGCTACTTATTATTTCCACCGCGGAAGGTGCCAGAGGCGCCGATGGATGCCGATGCCGGATGCGGGTGCATAAGGAGTGAGCTGTGTTGGTGATCCGCGACGACCAGCGGGTGGCACTGCGACAGCATCGGCTCGCGAGCTTCGCCGAGCGGATGACCAGCCATCTGATGGACTTTGCTCCGCGCCATGCCGAAACCATTGGCCGCGAACGCATGGGCGCGGTGGTCCAGCGGGGCATTCGGGATGCGGAAGCGGCTGGATTTGATACGGTTGGACCGGTCAGGTTGTATCTGGAGCTCATGTGCCTGTTTGGCAGTTATTTTGGAACCGATCCGCAGTTGCCCTGGGCGGGTGAGATCCTGCGTGCCGGATTCACGGACGATCAGGCGGCGCGCGCGGATGCGCTGCACCGCCGGTCGGGGCGATTTCTCTCGGATGTCTTCGGGCCAGGCAACATCCATGGACGCGCGGCGCTCATGGCCTTGTCGGACTGGGCTCGGCAACCCCGGCCCTTGCCGGACAGTGGCTTCGAAGCCGCGGCGAGCAGCGGGGTGGCTGCTATTTGGCCGCAGCGGTACGCCTGTGCCGGTGACGGAGCGCTACGCGCGCTGGCGGCCCGTGCCCGGGCGGAGGCGGATGCCCGTGGCCTGGCGACGGATCGTGGGCGGACGCTGGTATTCATCCTTATGCTGGGATTTGGCCATGGCTTCGCGGATGACCCGCTGTTCCCCTGGTTCAGCGAAGATGGGTTGCGTGACAGGGTGGCAGACCCCGCCGAACGGCTGGAGGCACGGATGCAGGCCTATCTCGCGGTGATGATGCGCCGGGCGGGGCGCTGAGATGCCGTCCCCCGAAAATGCCCCAACCGATCCCTCTGCCGGTCCGGACGCCGGATCGCCGACCAGCCCTGGCGCGCAGATGTGTAAGCCCAAGGCGCTGGCCGGGCGCTTCGTGGAGACGGAGGTCAAGTGCGGCGATCCTGCCAATGTTGCCGCATTTGGCGTAAACATCGCGGAAAACGCCGCGACCAGCTTCACGATCAAGCGGCTGCGCGACAGTGCCGCGGCCGCGACGGCGACGGCTACCATGACGGAGCAAGCGACGGGTTCCACGCCGTGGCGCCCCAAAAAGCCCGCCGGCACCAACCCCGGGGAGGCATTTACGTTCCAGGTCAGCGCCGATGGCGTGAGCGCGGCGAGCGGCAACAGCTTCACCTTCAAGGAGTTCCCGGATTACGGACCGGATACCAAGACCTATGCCTGTACCAGCGGTGTTTTCGGTTGGACCGGTAAGCACGACATCAAACATGGGGCCGACAAGGTCGTGGTGACGGTGAAAATTAAACTGATCAACCGCCTCGGGGCGAAGCCCGATCCGGGCGTGGCACTGCCGGCTATCGGCGATCCCGTCAGTGATGCCGACAAAACCGCGATGAAAACCGATGTCGAGGCCAAGTACGCTGGTAAATTCAAAATGAAACGCCACGCCTGCGGTTTCGGCGTGGCCTGCACCTGCGTTAAGCCGATCCAGATCGTGGTGGAATTTGTCGAGGCGGATGCGCACCATGACGTCAATCTGTTTCAGGGACCGGGCCGCGCCAACGCCAGCAACTGGACCCGCGTCAAGACCCGGGATAACAGCTGGGCGCACGAGACCGGACACCTGCTCGGATTTTACGACGAATACACCGGCGGCGCGGTCGGTGCCGCGCCACGGTGGAAACCGAATGAACCGGCCAACGTCATGAATGTCGGCCTTGGCGTCCCGCCCGAATATGCCTGGGATTTCAGAGACTGGTTCGCGGAAAAGACCGGCGAGTCGTGGGATGTCAGTTAACAGCCAGGCGCGGCGTGTCCTTACGGCGCTGGCTGTCTTGTTTGGGGGCACAATGAGCGGAACCCAGTCCATGAGTGAGACCATGCGTCCCGATACCGCGATCCGCTATCGCTCCGCGGTGGCCGACGACCGGTTCAACACCCGCCTCGAAATCCAGCGCGATGGCCAGGCCGTGCTGGAAGTGGGCAGCAACCGTTTGACTCCGGCTGAACCGGTTGGACGGTTTGAAGGACGGATCGCGCCGCCGCTGCTGACGCAGCTGCGCCAGGCCGGGAGTGATCCGGCGTTCACCGCCGCGCCGAGCCAGCCCGCGGTGATGCCGGAAGAGGCCCATCGCCTTATCGAAATGCCCGGTCCGGGGGGCAAGGCGGTGTTGAAAGTTGTCGGCGAATCACTGATCCCGCCGCCGGCGTTCCTGTCGGTCGAGACTTTGATGGAAGCCGCGATCCGGGACCTGCATCGGTCGCCGATCGTGGCGGCGCGGGTGGAGATCGTGGCCCCGCCGCAGCAGGCGAAACAGAATGACCCGATCTCGCTGACCTTGGCGGTGATCAACGAAGGACCCGCGGTGTTGCGTTTGGATGCGCCCTCGCGTTGGGGCCAGATCGGGACGGCGGCTGATCTGGCCGCCCGGCGTTCGGATCTGCCGATCGCGGTGATGACGATGGATCACCAACGATTTGTGCGCCTGGATGGCACGCGGCTGCGGGGCAGCACGCCCACGGTCACGGGATCGGAGGCGCTGATACCGCCGGGCGGACGCCTGCTGGTCACGTTCGAATATGGTCTCGATTGGCAACCGGGCGCATGGCGGGTGGAGGTGGAATTGGCACTGACGGTCTATGCCAAGGACGGTGCCCCATTGTTCCAGGGCGGTGCCGTTACACCGCCTGTGATCCTGAACGTCCTGCCGCCGGCGCGGTGATCGGGGAGTCCGCCTGACCCTCCACCGCACCCGGCGTCTTGTCCTGAAACCGGCACCAATCCGTGGCCGGGCAGCGCCAGCATTCCGGTTTGCGGGCCTTGCAGATGTAGCGCCCGTGCAGGATCAGCCAATTATGGGCATCGCGCAGCATGTCCGGCGGGATGCGCTTGAGCAGCCCGTCCTCGACCGTGCGCGGGGTGGCGCCGGGGGCCAGGCCGGTGCGGTTGCCGATACGGAAGATGTGGGTGTCCACCGCCATGGTTGGCTCGCCGAAGGCCACGTTCAGCACCACATTGGCCGTCTTGCGTCCGACGCCTGGCAGCGCCTCCAGCGCCATGCGGTCGTGTGGGACCGTGCCGCCATACTGGTCCAGCAGGATTTGCGACAGCGCCACGACGTTGCGCGCCTTGCCCTGCCATAAGCCGATAGAGCGGATGTGCCGCCCGACCCCCTCTACCCCGAGCGCGACCATCGAAGCGGGGGTCGCGGCTTCCTGATACAAGGTCGCGGTGGCGCGGTTGACCGAGACGTCGGTGGCCTGGGCGGAGAGCACCACCGCGACCAGCAGCGTGAACGGGTCGCTGTAGTTCAGCTCCGTTTCTGGATTGGGATTGCCCGCGGCCAGCGCGGTCAGGAACGGGCGGACAGACGCCGCCGGCATGGGGCGCGGCTTTTTCGGCCGGGCCGTGGCCGGTTTTGGACTCTCGATCGATTTTTTCGCCATGGCACGCGTCATACTCGTGAAGCGGCGCGATTGCCGCTATCGTGACCGCCGCCTTACACCACTTCGCTCAGGCTTGTCCGCGTCCATGCCAGCCGCCATCACGGGAACCGAGGGAAGCGTCATTTTCGACGCCACGATCATGCCGCATCGCAGCCTGTCACGTGTTGGGCGGCGCTGGCTGGCGCTGTCTTTGGCCGGGCTCTGCGCGGTCATCGGGTTGCGGTTCTGGCTGCTGGGGGCCTGGCCGGTGATCGCGTTCTGTGGCGTCGAAATCGGCCTGGTGCTGATTCTGCTGCATCTGCACCATCGCGCCGCACGCGCGACCGAACGCCTGCTGCTGACTGTCGAGGGGCTTTTGGTGATCCGCACGTCGCCGGGCGGGCGGCGGACGGAGGTCGCGATGCAGGGCGTCTGGCTAAACGTGGTGTTGGAGGAACATGAGGGGCGCGTGCCCCGTCTGTTGCTCGGCCAGCGCAGCCGCCGGATGGAAGTCGGCGCGGCGCTGGGGGAGGTCCAGAAGCGTGACCTCGCGGCCGCGATCAGGGACGCGCTGTTCCAGGCGCGGAACCCGCGCTTCGACAATGCCCAGTTGTCTTAGATCGAGGTGCCGCCGCTACGCGCGCAACCGCCGTCAGGCTGCCTCCGCCGGTCCCATCGACTTGATCAGATCGAACACCCGCTTGCGCACGGAGGGATCGGTGATCCGGTAATAGGCGCGCACCAGTTCGAGCGTTTCCCGCCGGTTGAGCGTCTCGTCCGCACCGGTCTCACCGCTGTCGAGCATGTTGGCGGGGCGCCGCCCCGGCTGGACGCCGAAGGTGCTGGCCAGATTATCCGGCATGTCGTCGAAAAAGAAGCTGATGGGCACGTCCAGGACCCGGGACAGATCGAACAGGCGCGAAGCCCCGACCCGGTTCACCCCACGCTCATATTTCTGAACCTGCTGGAATGTGAGGCCCAACGCCTCCCCCAGCCGTTCCTGTGACATGCCGAGCAAGGTGCGGCGCAGCCGGATGCGGGTCCCGACATGCACGTCAATCGGGCTTGGGCGGCCATCCCGCTCGGTTCCCGCGATTTGCTCGACCCCTGCCATCGGTGGTCCCTCATTGGTTCAAATTTTGCGCTGAGCTGCGATAAACCTGCGTTATATCGCCGGTAGTCACGCGCTATACAACGTGCCGCCGCGAAATGCTGATAATTCCACAACCGATAATTGTCAACCTTTTGGGGGTTGCCCCCAGACTCGATCTCTTAAATCGAGACAGGCCTTAAATTCTGGCGGATATTTAGCTTTTTTTGGGTGTGCCGACGGCCGTATGTCGCGTGGCCAGCCCATATAACAAAACTGTGAAAGCGAGCGCGCTGGGTAGAATCAGCCCATAACGCGAAAATACCGTCGGCCGCGACGGCGGCGGCAAATCGGCCACCACGACACCGGTCTGATTCATGCCGAGTCGCGATACCTCCCGCCCCGCCGAGTCAAAAACCGCTGAAATCCCCGTATTGGCCGCCCGCACGATCGGCAGGCCTTCCTCGACCGCGCGCATCCGCACCGCCGCCAAATGCTGGCGCGGCCCCGCCGAATTGCCGAACCAGGCGTCGTTGGTCACGTTGACAAGCCAGTCCGGGCGGTTGGCCTCGTCGGCGACCTGACCGGGAAAGATGACCTCATAGCAGATCATCGGCCCAACCGGCGGGATGCCGGGGGGCGTCAGCGTGGTTGGCCCCGGCCCCGGCGCGAAGCCGCCGCCCGGCACCAACTGCACCCCGACCTGCAGCCAGTCGGGCTGATACTCCCCAAACGGCACCAGATGTGCCTTGTCGTATAATTGCAGGATGGTCCCGCCCGCGGCCAAAGCGAACAGCGTATTCCGCGGCCGTCCTTCGGGCCCGTAGCGGACGCCGCCGATAAGGGCGATCGCGTCGCCGGTAACCGCGGTAATCGCCTCCCGCGCGCCGGCATCGGTCTGCAAGTGATAGGGGGAGGCGGTTTCCGGCCAGATCACCGCCACCGCGCGCGGCCCGGCTTCGCGCAACCCCTCCGCCGTCAGAGCCAGATACCGGTCGAAGATGCTGTCCACCAGGGAGCGATCCCATTTCTGGCCCTGCGGCACGTTGCCCTGCACCACCACCACCCGCGCGGCGGTGGCGCTGACCTTGGGGGCGGCATTCAGCGCCAGGACGCCGCTGCCGCACCAAAGCGCCAGGGCGGCGGCGCATAAGACGCGGCCGCGGACGCCGAGAACCGGTGCGCAGCCCAGCAGAACCGTGGCGAGCGTCAGCCCGTGGACGCTGGCCAGGGCCGCCGGCTGGATCATCATGTCGCCGAAGCCGCCGGGGACCTCCCACACGCTGCCCAGGGGATTCCAGGGAAAACCGGTCAGGATGAACTGCCGACCGAGGTCCATCAGCGTCCAGGCCCCCGCCAGTGCCAGCACCCGTGGCAGGCCCTCGGCGGCCACGCGCGCGCCCATCGCGGCGACGCCGGAAAACACGCCGATGACCGCCGCCAAGGCCGGCACCGCGAGCGGCACCAGCCACCAAAAGCGCTCGGCTTCGACCAGGATGGCTTCGGTGACCCAATACAGCCCGAACAGGTTGAGCCCGAAGCCGAACCACCAGCCCCGCCGAAAGGCCTGCCCCACGCTGCGACAGGCACCAATAAGACCCAGCAGGCAGGGCAAAGTGAGCAGCAGCACCGGGATGGCATGCACCGGCGGCAAGGCCGCGGCGGTGAGGACCCCCGCGAGCGCGGCCAGCAGGTCCGCCCGCCAACCCGCCAGGCGGCGCGGCAGCGAGAGAAGGTGCGCGATCATCCGGACGCCGGCGGCTCAGCCCGCCGTGTCGCGGGATTGCCGCTCGTAGTGGCGGAAGTATTTCTGGGTCACCAGCTCGGTCTTAACCACCACCGCGATGTCGGTGGTGTTGAACTGGGCGTCGATCACCGCGCCATCACCGACGAAACCGCCAAGCCGGAGGTAGCCCTTGATCAGCGGCGGCAGCGACGCCAAAGCCCGGCGGGTGTCGATCATGTCGCGATCAACCTGCCGCATCTCGATATACCGATGCGGCAGCGCCCGCGGCCGGATCGCGGGCGGTGCGAGATGGTTGTAATAAAGATAGGTCAACTCCGTCGCCAGCGCGTCGGTGTCGATCCCGGGTAGGCTGGCACAGCCGAACATCAGCTTGATATCGTGGTGGAAAACATAGGCGGCAATGCCGCTCCAGAGCAGTTGCATCACCGCCCGGCCGCGATAGGGCGCGGCGACGCAGGACCGCCCCAACTCCAGCACCTTGCCATCGAACCCGATGATCGGCCCCAGATCGTATTCGTCGGCGGAATAGAACCGGCCAATCTTGGCAGCGGCTTCGGAGCGAATCAGCCGGTAGGTGCCGACAACCCCTTCCGGCCCGTCGCCCAGATCGTGATCCACCACCAGCAGGTGATCGGCCACGGCATCATAGGCGTCGCTGTCACGGTGGCTCGCGGCGGTCTTGGCGTCGGCCTTCGCCCCCATCTCACCGTAGAAGACCCGGTAGCGCAGCGCCTGCATGGCGTCGATCTCGGCTGCCGTGGTGGCCAGACGAACCCCCAGATTGCCGGCCTGAATCTCGGGAAAAAGTACCTGTGATGCGGACAAATCGGTCATGACGACACCTGACTGTTCTTGAGAGCCGGACTCACATCGCGGCGGCGTTCGCGTTTGGCTGCCCTGGCGCCTGCCGGGCTCGCCACCGGCTCCAACCGGCGGCCGAACAGCTCCAGCCGCAGGGACACGATGTCGAAGCCGAGGCGGCGGGAGATGGTCTGCATCAGCGCCTCGTGCTCGGCATCTTCGAATTCGATGACCTTGCCGGTCTCCACGTCGATCAGATGATAGTGGTGGCCGTGCTCGGTCGGCTCGTAGCGGGCGCGTCCGCCGCCAAAGTCGCGGCGTTCGAGGATCCCCTTCTCCTCAAACAGGCGCACCGTCCGGTAGACGGTGGCGATGGAGATACGGGAGTCGAGGGCGGCGGCGCGGCGATAGAGTTCTTCAACGTCGGGATGGTCGGAGGCATCGGACAGAACGCGGGCAACGACGCGGCGCTGCCCCGTCATTTTCAAGCCTCGCTCCACGCATAGACGCTCAATGCGCGATTCCATCCGATCCCTTGCTGACGCCCGATGCCGGCTCCGCGCCGCCCTGATGGCGGGTGGGCACCAGCAGGTTCGCTGCGTAGCCGATAGCGCGGGGTACTGTCCATTGAACACCGCCGCCCATCCTTGCCGGCATTGGTCCGCGACCCTATTTTGAAGGGCCGGGCAGGGAGAGGGGCAGGCCATGCACACAGACACCATCGACCGTGACATCGACATCACGGCCGATTTGTGCCCGATGACGTTCGTGCGCACCCGGCTCGCGCTGGATCGGCTGAGCCCCGGTCAGGTCTTGCGGGTCAGATTGAAGGGTGAAGAACCGCTCCGCAATGTGCCGCGCACCGCGAAAGAGCAGGGGCATGAGGTGCTGTCGCTTGATACCGGCGCTGACGGTATCAGCATCCTGGTGCTGCGTCGCGGCCCGTAAGGCCCGTCAGGCCAGCGCGACCCGCATCACCAGCGCGTCGTCGCCATTGCTGTAATAGCGCTTGCGGCGGCCGACATCGGTGAAACCGAGGCTGGTATAAAGCGCGCGGGCGGCGCTGTTTGGTTCGGCAACCTCCAGGAACATCGTGCGTGCGTCGCGCGCCAAGGCCTGGTCCATGGCCGCGCGCAAAAGTCTGGTGCCGAGGCCGAGGCGCCGCGCTTGCGGCAGTACGCCGATTGTCAGGATCTCGCTCTCGTCCATGATGGTGCGGGCCAGGACCAGGCCGCCGCGCGGGTCGATGAATCCGAAGCCGCCGGGCAGGCCGGCATGCAGCCCGAGGACGGCAGCCGACCAGACTTCGCCGGGGGGGAAGGCGGCCTGGTGGATGGCGGCCATGGCTGGCGCGTGCAGTTCGGTCGCGGGTTCGAGTGCGGGGATCACGCGACCGGTGGCGGGCGGAGGCCGCCGGCGGGCAGTTTGGCCTCGGGCGGGTCAATATAAAGTGGCTGCGCGTCCAGGGGCGGCAAATGCCCATTGGCGCGGGCGACGGCGGCGGCGGCGATGCCGGCGGGTGTCGGCAGACGGGCATTGGTCAGCATCACGTCGCAATCGCGCGCGGCGAGCCAGGCCGCCACGATATGCCCGGCGTCACCGGCGAGGGCGACCGGCCCGGCGGGGCGGGGCAGGGCGGTGAGGTCGCAGGCGGTGACGTTGCCCTCGATCTCCAGGAACACCCGCCCGCGGCGGCTGTCGGTGGCGGTCCAGAGGACGCGCCCTGGCAGTGGCGGCAGAGCGAACGATAAGGCCTCCCCCACCGTGACCGCGATGACCGGGACGCCGGCGCCCAGCGCGATTCCATGCGCCAAAGCCAGGCCGGCGCGGATGCCGGTGAAGCTGCCGGGTCCGACGGTGACGGCGATGGCCTCAGGCGTGCCGGCGGCCATCACGTCTTCTGCCATGACGGGTAGCAGCGCTGCGTGGCCGCGGGCCGCATCCTGCACACGCTCCGCCATCACCACGCCGTCTTCCACCAAAGCGGCCGAACAGCGGGCGAGCGCGGAATCGAGGGTCAGGATGCGCATGGCCCGCCCCGCTCAGGCGAACTGGCAGGCTTCGTCGAAGTCCAGCCGCGGGGAGCGGGCGAACACGCCGGAGGGATCGCCATGGCCGATATTGACCAGGAAGTTGGAGCGCCAGCCGGAATACTGGAAGAACTCCGCATCCACCTTGGCATTGTCGAAGCCCGACATGCCGCCGACATCGAGCCCGAGCGAACGCGCCGCGATCATCAGATAGGCGCCTTGCAGCGTGCCGTTGCGGAACGCGGTGGTCGCGGCGAGGGACTCGTTGCTGGTGAACCAGCTCGCGGCGTCCAGATTATGCGGGAATAGCTTGGGCAGCTTCTCGTGGAATTTCGGGTCATAGGCGACGATCACGGTCACCGGGGCGGACATCGTCTTGGCCATATTGCCCGAGGACAGCGCCGGGGCCAGACGGTCCTTGCCTTCCTTGGTGCGGATGAACACGAACCGCGCGGGGGAGCTATTGGCCGAGGTCGGGCCGAATTTCAGGATGTCATACAGCGCCTGGATGGTCTCGTCGGAGACGGGCTCGTCATTCCACTTGTTCTGGCTGCGCGCTTCGCGAAACAGCAGGTCGAGGCCCGCGGCGTCGATGGTCATGGGGGACTCCTGGTCGGTTGGGTCATCGGCTGCGATTGTGCGGCGCGGCGAGGGAAAGCGCCAGAGTGGGGTGGCGTGGATTGCGGCGATGTCCAGCCATCACGGCGCCGGTGATCGCACCGGCGCCTACACCCCGTCATGCCGACGTCGGTCGGCATGACGGTGAGAGGGCAGCGTGCAGCGCTAACCGGGCCGATAATACCTGGGCGTCGCCTTGGCGCCGCTCAGAACTCCACCTGCTCCACCGCGATCACTTCCGGCACGTAGTGCTTCAGCATGTTCTCAATGCCGTGCTTCAACGTCGCCTTTGACGAGGGGCAGCCCGAGCACGCGCCCTGCATGTGCAGCCGCACGATGCCATCGCGGAAGCCGCGGAAGACGATGTCGCCACCGTCGCCGGCCACCGCCGGGCGGACCCGCGTGTCCAGCAGTTCCTTGATCTGGTCCACAACTTCCTGGTCCGCGGGATCCACATCCTCTCCCACCAGATCGCCATCGACGACGCCGTCGATCACCGGGCGGCCGGCCACGAAATGCTCCATGATTGCGCCGAGCACCTGTGGTTTCAGCGCCTGCCAGGCGATGGCGTCGGTCTTGGTGACGGTGATGAAATCGCCGCCGAGGAACACCCGGGCGACGCCGGGCAGGTCGAACAGCGTGCTTGCCAGCGGGCTGCGCCCGGCCGAAGCGGCGGAGGCGAAATCGGCCGTGGAGAAGCCCATCACATCCTGGCCCGGCAGGAATTTCAGCGTGGCGGGGTTGGGCGTGCCTTCGGTTTCGATGAACATGGTGACCTGCCTGATCGCGGGAGGGGAAACAGGACCGCTGCGGTCCTGGACGATAAACTGCTACATCGGGCGAAACCGTGCCGATGACAAGAGGGCGGGCGGGCCTGAGGGCGAAACATCCATCGGCGGCGCTGTCGCGGCTTGCCGTTCGCTGCACGATGCCGTGCTGACAGTGTCGCCGGTAACAAAGTATGTGCTATTTATAGCATCTCGGTAAGGTGACGTACGCGGAAAGGGCCAGCGCCATGAATGTCTCCATCGGCACGCGGTGGGAAATTTTCGTCGAAAACACGGTCAAAAACGGCCGCTATGGATCCGCCAGCGAGGTCGTGCGCGAAGGTTTACGACTGGTCGAGGAACGTGAGGCCCGGCTTCAGTCGCTGCGCAACACCCTGAACGCGTCGATCGTCGAGGGCGGTCCCGGTTCCGACGAAGATCTGGCTGCTGAACTGGACATAAGGGCCGCGCTGTTGTCGAAAGCCGGATATTGAGTGCGTCAGCTCCTTTATCTGGCCTCCGCCCGCCGCGATCTTGGCGATATCCTGAGTTACATCGCGCATGAGAGCGGCAGCGTCGCGGTCGCGCGCCGCTTTGTCGACTCGATCAGGCAGCAGTGCCGTACATTGGCATCGCTTCCTGGTACTATGGGGCGTCCTCGGACGGAGTTGCGCCCTGATATAAGAAGCGCGCCATTCAAGGGGTACATCATCTTCTTCCGGTATCGGGACGACGCCTTCGAGGTCGTCAACGTGCTGGAGGGACACCGCGACATCGATGCATTTTTCCGCGACGGCTCGGGGTAGCATTCCAACGTGCTTCCCCCCCGACGCCGCTTGCGCTAACCCTCCCTCCCAACACCCCATTGGGCATCCCCATCCATGAGCTGGCTCACCGAATTCGTCCGCCCCAAGATCCGCACCCTGTTCGCCAAGCGGGAGGTGCCGGACAATCTCTGGCATCAATGCCCCGCCTGCCAGCAGATGATCTTTCATCGCGACCTCGTCTCCAACCTCAAGGTCTGCGGTCATTGCGGTCATCATATGCGCGGCTCCGCGATCGAGCGGCTGGGCTGGACCTTTGACGAAGGCAGCCATAGCCGCATCGAACTGCCCAAGGCCAATCCCGATCCACTGCGTTTCCGCGACACCAAGCGCTACACCGACCGGCTGAAAGAAGCCCGCGACAAGACCAAACTCGATGACGCCATCGTCGTCGCGCATGGCACCATTGGCGGCCATAAAGCGGTCGTCGCGGCGATGGAGTTCGGCTTTATCGGCGGTTCCATGGGTGCCGCCGTCGGCAACGGCCTGGTCGCCGCGGCGCGACTCGCCGTGCTGCAGGAAGCACCCTTGGTGGTCTTCACCGCCTCCGGCGGCGCGCGCATGCAGGAGGGCGCGATCAGCCTGATGCAGATGCCGCGTTCGATCATCGCCACCCAGATGGTCCGTGACGCTGGCCTGCCCTACATCGTCGTCCTGACGGACCCCACCACCGGTGGGGTCACCGCCAGCTTCGCCATGCTCGGCGACATCCAGATCGCCGAACCCGGTGCGCTGATTGGCTTCGCTGGCGCCCGCGTGATCGAGCAGACCGTGCGGGAGAAACTGCCCGAGGGCTTCCAGCGCGCCGAATACCTGCTCGAACACGGCATCATCGACATGGTGGTCAAACGTACTGACCTCAAAGCCACCCTGGCGCGCGTTATCGGTCTGCTGCGGATCCGGGACCTCCCGGCAGCAGCGTGAGCGACAATACCGACCCGGTGCTGGCGCGCCTCACCAGCCTGCACCCGCGCTTGATGGATCTGAGTCTGGACCGCCTGCGCGGTCTGCTGGCGAAGCTCGGTAACCCCGAGCAGCGGCTGCCGCCGATCATTCATGTCGCTGGCACCAACGGTAAGGGCAGCACCTGCGCCTTTCTGCGCGCCATCGGCGAAGCGGCTGGGATGCGGGTGCATGTTTTTACCTCCCCCCATCTCGTCCGGTTCAACGAGCGGTTTCGGGTGGCCGGGCAGATCGTGTCCGACGAACGGCTGAACGCGACCATGGCGCATATCGAGGCGGTGAACGCCAGCGCGCCCATCACCTTGTTTGAGGTCATCACCGCCGCGGCCTTCCATATGTTCGCTAACGAACCGGCCGATCTCTGCGTGTTGGAAGTGGGTCTCGGCGGGCGGGGCGATGCGACCAACGTGATCCGGGCCCCGGCCGCCACCGCGATCACCTCCATTTCGTTGGATCATAAGGAACTGCTGGGCGATACGCTGGCCGCGATCGCCATGGAAAAGGCCGGGATCATGAAGCCGGGCGTGCCGGTGATCACCGGCGCCCAGCCGGCGGAGGTTATCGAGACCCTGCTGCGCCATGCCGCTGCCGCGGGTGCGCCGGCGTTGCTGCGGGATCGTGATTGGCGCGCCGAACCCGCCCCGTCGGGGTTCCGCTTTTCCGATCGCGCCGGAAGCTTCGATCTGCCGCCGCCATCGCTGCCGGGCGCACACCAGATCGATAATGCCGGCATCGCGATCGCGGCTTTGCGCGCCGCCGGTCTGGCGATTCCCGCGGCGGCTTTCACCGCGGGTGTCGGACGTGCCGATTGGCCGGCCCGCATGCAGCGGCTGCATGGCAAGCTGGCTGCCTTGCTGCCGCCGTCGTGGGAGCTGTGGCTGGATGGCGGCCACAATCCCGGCGCTGGCCTGGCCCTCGCCGAACATCTGCGCGGCTGGGCCGATCGGCCGGCACATGTGGTGGTGGGGCTCAATCAGGCCAAAGATGGTGCGGGTTTTTTGCGGCCGATTGTCCCGCTCGTCACCACGCTCTGGGCGGTGTCGGAAGCGGATCAGCATGCGTCGATGACGGTGGAGGGGATTATCGCCGCGTCCGGCGGTGTCGCCCGCCCCGGTCCCACGGTCATAGAGGCTTTGCGCGCCATGCCCCGCCAGGGTCCGCCAGCGCGGGTCCTGATCTGCGGCAGCCTTTATTTGGCGGGCAGCGTCTTGACGGCTGATGTCGGGTTGATGGACGGCTTGTTGTAAGCGGCCGGCGCGGCCGTGATTTTTGGCGGCGCTTCGCGGCTGCGCACTTCGTAGCCGCCGCTCAGCATCTTCCGGTACGGATAGCGCTCGTTCAGCCAGGCCGCGAGTTCCGGGGTCCGGTCAGCCAGGCCTCTGCCATCGACGTCATTTGACCATGCGGCCGACTGTCCGAGGACCACAGGCGGGTTGGCGCGTTCGAGTTCGCTGATGACATCGCTTTGCTTGTCGGACGCGATATAGACCGGGTAGGCGAAGCGGGAGCATGGCGGCGTGCGGGCCAGCAGGTAGAGCAAGCCCTCATTGCTGAAGGAATAGGTGCAAGTGGGGGATTTGGCGCGGATGGCTTCCGCGGCCTCCCGCAGGCCAGCCGGCACCAGGTCGATATCGCGGGGGGAGGGGCCGGTCCACGTGTCGATCGCGACGGGAATATCGCGGCTCCACATATCCGGTAGCGTGGTTAAGGGGCGTGGGCCGTAAATCGACACGACGAATACCATCGCGGCGGACGCCATGGCGGTCACCGCGGGGCGGATGTTCCAAATCCAGTCGTGGGACATTTCGGTCAGCACCAGGGCCGCGAGCAGCGAGCCCATCGCCAGGGCGGTGCCGATATGCTGCGGATCGGTGCGCAGGATCATCTGCGCCACGGCGATGACGACCGGTGTCATGACGAGGGTTACGAGCATCGCCTGCCCGCCATCACCGATTTTAAGGTTTCGGCGCATGACCCCAAGGCCCAGCCAAAACAGCCCCACGGTCATCAGCAGGATCGGCCCATCGATGAACATCATCGACCGGTTCCAGCTCAGCCACCAGATGTCGCCGTGTTGCAGCCAATAGGTGAGCGCGTAAAAATTAGCGCCAACGCCCCGGTTCAGGCCGATCAGGAAGGGCACGGCGGAACCGATCGCGACCCCGATCAGCATCGACAAGCCCGCGCGGATGCCGGTCAGCACCCGGTTCATGGCGAAATAAGCGATCACCGTCAGGAGCAAAATTGTAACGCCGAGATCATAGGACCAAAACAGCCCAAAGCCGGCGATGAACCCGAAGCCGATGATCCAACGCCGCGTCACATGCTCTGCGGTGACATGGGCGTCCCGCACCAGGTGAACCGCAGCGCACAGCATCGCCACGACGAAGAGATCCGCCATACCGGGCGCGCCCTGGTAAATATCGACCAGGTTGCCGGCGCTGCCGTTCAGGTAAACCAGTGTCGCCACCGCGGGGAGGCCGGCGAGGAATTTCGGCCAGCTCCCGATGCCCGTGATCAGGGTCAGGGTCAGCAGGAACAGCCCAACCGTGACGGCGGTCAGGGCGATGTTGATTTGCCGGACGCACACGATCTGATGATCGATGGAGCAAAATAACGCGGCGACCTTGGCGGGTCCGCGCTCGATCCCGCCGCGTAGCGCGATGGGCTGACGATCCATCACCTCTGCCGGGGCTGCCACGCCGTACATCAGGAACGCCCCTTCCCGGAAGGTATCGTCCGCGTGCCGGGTGGTGGGGAGATGGAATGTGGTGACGAGCAGGATAGCGACGAGAAAAAGCTGATGGACGATGCGCGCGATTTTTTCCGCACCTGTACGATGCGCGGATGGCGGGACCATCCACTTTAACCCGGTCGTCAATTCGGGGCGGTTATTGATCAAAAAAAGCCCTGCTTACTCAAGATGTGCGTCTGTCCTGTTTTACCACATTTGCGCCACAAAACGCAAGGCATAGCGGCCGAATAACCCACCGAAAAGACTCGAAAAATGGCAGAGGGGGACCCCATATGACGGAATCCCCCTCATTTCCATTACAGGTTGCTGGAAATCCATTCCTTCAACCGGCCTTTGGGCAAAGCGCCGACCTGAGTCGCGGCCGGTTTGCCGTCCTTGAACAGGATCAGGGTCGGGATGCCGCGCACCGCGAACTGTGTCGGCGACATCGGGTTGTTGTCGATATCGACCTTCGCCACCGTCAGCTTACCGGCCAGCTCGCCCGCGATCTCTTCTAACGCGGGGCCGATCATCTTGCAGGGGCCGCACCACTCAGCCCAGAAATCGACCAGAACGGGGCCGGTTTTGCTGGCTTCCACGACGTCGGCTGCGAAGCTTTGGTCGGTGACGGGTTTGGTATTCTCGCTCATCTGGGGGACCTCATTGGGTTGCGTTACGAAGGAGATGGGGGCTCGGCGCGCGGACTCAAGCCGCGGCGGACGCGGGACTCGGTTCGTGCGGATCGAGCATCTCGTCCGGCAGGATGGCGACCCGCGCGCCGCGGGTCCAGACCAGGGCGCAAATAACCTGCCTGTCCGGGAAAATCGCCCGTAAGACCGCCCGGTAAAGTGCCATCTGCCGCCGATACAGGATCGGCGTTTCCGCCACGGTGTCCGGCATCGCCCGGTTGGTTTTGAAGTCCGCCACGAGCACCCGGTCCGGCAGCACAGCGAGTCTGTCGACCAACCCGCCCACCACGGCGCCGCCGACAACGCCGGTCAGCGGCACTTCCGCCCGGCTGCCCGGCCCGAACAGCGGCGCCAAGGCCGGGTGGTCGAGGATCGCCAGCGTTTCCCGCACCACCGCCGCCGCCGAACCCGGGGTGAGGCCCTGACCGGGGCGATCGAGGAACCGCCGCGCGGCCTCCGCCCGGTCCGCTTCCGGCAGCGCCGGCAGGTGTTGCAGCAAACCGTGGATCAATTGTCCCCGGCGGAACCGGTCGCCCTGCTCCATGCGTTCGGCCAAGGGCGAGGCCGCTTCCGGGACCGTGCCCAGCTCCCCGCCCTCTGGCCGGCTTGGTGCCAAGGGCTGGGGCCGTGCAGGCTCCGGCGGCGCAGGGGCGGCGATCCAGTCAGGCGCGCGTCCCACCCAGGGGGGTAGAGGCTCCGGGCGGTGGACGGAGCCGCCGGACGGGGCAACGACCGGTGCCGCGGTCTGGGGCGAGGCGAACCGCCGCAGCGTGCCCCAGGTGTCAAATTCCTCCTCCATCGCCGGTATGCGCGCGAACCCGCGCTCGACAGCCTTGTACCAGCTGGAGTCGCTGATCGT
Organism: uncultured Acetobacteraceae bacterium; assembly: GCA_903900905.1. Classification (GTDB taxonomy): domain Bacteria; phylum Pseudomonadota; class Alphaproteobacteria; order Acetobacterales; family Acetobacteraceae; genus Rhodopila. The sequence continues at coordinate 3,422 of CAIUPC010000618.1, read as the reverse complement.
CCGTGTTGTCTGCCAGCCGCAGACAATCAGCCGATCTTCGGCGCGGGTCAGGGCGACGTAGAGGAGGCGGTTGTATTCCTCGACTTCCCGCTGGATGGCAGCGGCCCGGATGCGTTCCACCGCCGCGCAGCGCAGGTCCTTGTTCGGTGTCCAGAGCGGCACGCTGTTTTCGGCCCAGACGATGGTGTTCCGGTCTGTCGGCAGCGCGGTGGTGTCGGGCACGATGACCAGCGGCGCCTGCAGGCCCTTGGCGCCGTGGACGGTCATGACCCGCACCAGATTGCCCGCGGCCTCGGCCTCCCGCTTCACTTCCGCGCCGGAGCGGCGGATCCAGTGCAGGAACCCCTGCAAGGACGGCGGGTGGATCGCGCTATAGGTCAGCGCCGCGTTCAGCAATTCCGCGATCGGCTCCGCCGCTTCCGGGCCCAGCCGGGCCAGCAGCCGCGCCCGCCCGCCCAGCGCGCCGAGGGCTTCGGCCAGGATCGCATAGGGCGTGGCGTAATCGGCCCGGGCCTGAAGGGCTGCGAAGAACGACCAGGCCCGCTGCCAGTGCGGCCGTTCGCCGGCGCGGCGGCGCAACGTCTGCGCCAGAGTGCCGGCGCGGTCGATGCAGAGTTCCATCAGGTCGTCATCGTCCAGGCCGCCCAGCGGGCTGGTCAGCAGGCAGGCAAACGTCAGATCGTCCTCTGGCAGCAGCAGCGCATCCGCCAGGGCGATCAGGTCCTGCACCGCCGGCTGCTCGGTCAGCACCATGCGGTCCATGCCCGCCACCGGCACGCCACGGGTTTTCAAGGCCCGCACCAAAGCCACCGCGAAGGCGTTGCGCCGCCTGACCAGCACCATCACATCGCCGGGCATCAGCGGCCGATCCCGGCTTTCGAGCCGGACCGAGCCGTCGGTCCGCGTCTTGATCCAGTCCGCAAGCCGATCGGCCAGGGCCTTGGGGGCGTTGGTCAGGGTCTGGTTGGTGTCGGGCACGATGGCCGGATCGGGCTTCGCGGCGTCGGGCAAAGGGGCCAGCGGCCATAGTTCCACGGTGCCCGCGTGCCCGGTGCGGTTGGCGAAATGGGCCAGCGCCTCCCCCGGGGTGACGACGCCCTGGGCGGCGATGGGATCATCAAACACCGCATCCACCAGCGCCAGCACCGGTTCGGCGGAGCGGAAGGACACGTCGAGGGGGACATCGACAAACGTCTCCCCCGCGCCGCGGACCGTGGTGGCGAGGCGGCGGCGGGAGGATTCGAAGGTCGCGACATCCGCCCCCTGAAACCCGAAGATCGACTGCTTGCGATCACCCACGGCGAAGACGGTGCGCCGCTGGTCCCGCGCGCCGAGCCCGGCGAAGAATTCGTCAGTGAGGGAATGGGCGATGTGCCATTGCTGCGGCGCGATGTCCTGCACCTCATCCAGCAGCAAATGGTCGATGCCGCCATCGAGTTTATAGAGTACCCAGGCCGCCCCCGGATCGTGCAACAGCTTCGACGTCCGCCCGATCAGATCGGCGTAATCCAACAGCCCCGACTGGTCCTTATGCGCGGCATAGGATTGCAGGACCGGCGCGGCGAGGCGGAACAAGGCGGCGGAGGCGGCCGCGACCTTCAGGGCGCGGATCGAATCGAAGACACCGAGGATCCGCTCCCCCTCCGCCACGAAAATCTCGGCGAGATCGGGGTGTTTGTCCGTGACGCCCTTGCTGACGAAGGCGCCGGGTTTGCGCAGCTCACGGGCCTTGGTGAGGAAGAAGTCGCACCAGACGTCCCAGGCCTGAGCCCGGTCCTCGGCGTCGCAGCTGAGCCAGCCCAGCATCTCTTCGGCGTTTTTCTTGCGAGCGGGCGCACCGAGGCGTTGCACGAGCAGCGCGGCTTCGCGGAGCCGGCGCTCGTCCTGCCAGTTGACGGCGGACGCGATGATCTCGTCAGCGTTGGCGGCGGTGATGCCGAGTGCCCGGCGTTGCGCGCCGGCCAGATCGGGATGGGCGAGGGCCGCGTTCACCCGGTCCCTGTCGGCCAGCAGGGTTTTGACGCTGGTGCCGAATTGCTCCGCGCTGGACAGGCCGGCCAGGAGCTCCAACGCCTCATTCAGATGGTTGTCCTCGGCTTTGGCGAGCATCGATTCGCGGGCTTCGGTCAGCGCGTCCTCGGCATCGCGGTCATCGACGAGCTGGAAATGCGGGGACAGCGCGGCCTCCAGCGGGAAACGGCGCAGGAGGGACTGGCAGAAGGCATGGATGGTGCCGATCCGCATGCCGCCGGGCAGGTCGAGGACGCGGGCGAACAAAGCGCGGGCGGTGCGGCGCAGTGCCGGGGTGGGGACCATGTCCAGGGCGGCCAGCGCCGCGTCCAGGTTGGGGTCGTCCATGGTGACCCAGGCGCCAAGCAGGCGCTGCAACCGCACCGACATCTCGGCGGCGGCGGCTTTGGTGAAGGTGAGGCACTGAATCCGCTCTGGCCGCACGCCGTCGGTCAGCATCAGGCGTAGCAGGCGGTCGGTCAGGAGTTTGGTTTTGCCCGAGCCGGCGGAGGCGGCGACGAAGGCGGAGACGGCGGGGTTGGAGGCCTGCTGCTGGGCCTTGGTGGCGCGGTCGCGGGGGGAGGGGTGGCGCTGTTCATGGGCGCACCCGGTCACGGGACGGTTGGCGTAGCAGGCTGCCCCCTCTCTGGCCTGCGCCGGGATGACGGGGCTTAGACGCCGGGGCCACAACCGGAGCCGTTCATGGTGGGAGGGTTGGTCATCCCCCCTCAGAACCCATCCCGGGCGATGTCCATCGCGAAGTAGGTCATGATCATGTCGGCGCCGGCGCGTTTGATGGCGGTCAGCGTCTCCCGCACCACGCGGTGTTCGTCGATCGCGCCGGCCTGGGCGGCGAATTTGATCATCGCGTATTCGCCGCTCACCTGGTACGCGGCCAAAGGCAGGCGGCTGGTCTGGCGGACCTGGCTGAGGACATCCAGATAGGGCATGGCGGGTTTGACCATGAGGATGTCGGCGCCCTCGGCCTCATCGGCGATCGACTCGCGCAGGGCTTCGCGGCCATTGGCGGGGTCCATCTGATAGGCCTTGCGGTCGCCAATCAGGTCGCAGCCGGCGGCGGCCCGGAACGGCCCATAGAACGCCGAAGCGAACTTCGACGAATAGGCCATGATCGGCGTGTTACTGAACCCGGCTCCGTCCAACGCGGAACGGATGGCGCCGACCTGACCGTCCATCATGGCGGAGGGGGCGATGATGTCGGCACCGGCGCGGGCGGCGACGACGGACTGGCGGCCGAGGTTCTCGATCGTGTGGTCGTTATGCACGTCCTCCCCATGGATGACGCCGCAATGGCCGTGGGAGGTGTATTCGCAGAAGCAGGTGTCGGAGATCACCAGCAGTTCCGGCGCGGCGTCCTTGGCGCGCTTGGTCATGCGCGCGAGCAGGCCGTT
>CAIUPC010000617.1 GCA_903900905.1 uncultured Acetobacteraceae bacterium | reverse complement strand
TGGGTTGCTCGTTTATTAAGGGGTGAGGGGCGCCCCCCACTGGCATTAAAACAGCGGGGCGACGTCTTCATATCCCGATATCTCGTCATCCCCGGGCTTGTCCCGGGGACCAAGCGCGGCACTGGCGGAAACCTTGGTCCCCGGGACAAGCCCGGGGATGACGGGGAAAAGGGGCCGCCGCCGCTTATGTTACGCCTGTGAAGACGCCCCCCAACCGTGGTTCACGATGCTGAGGCAGGTGCAATCACCCCTCCACCGCCTCCATCCGCCGCACCCTTACCCGTCTGATCTTTCGCGGATCGGCGTCGAGAATTCGGAACTCAATGCCGGAGGGATGGCCGATGAGTTCACCGCGGGTGGGAACGCGACCGGCCAGGGTGAAGACCAGCCCGCCGACAGTGTCGATATCGGCGTCGCGCTCGTCCTCGGTCAGGACCGGGCCCATCTTCTGCTCGAAATCCTCCACCGACAGGCGGGCGTTGATGTCGAGCGTGCCGTCCGGCCGTTCCGTCACCATCATGGCCTCGGGGTCGTCATGTTCATCGGCGATGTCGCCGGTGATGGTTTCGACCAGGTCCTCAATGGTGACCAGCCCGTCGATGCCGCCATATTCATCCACCACCAGCGCCATATGCATGCGCTGCTGGCGCATCTGCAGCAGCAGATCGAGCACCGGCATCTGCGGCGCGATCATCAGCGGTTTGCGCAGGATGGATTCCAGCGTGAAGGTCTCGGGCTTGCCGACATAGGCGAAGACGTCCTTCACGTGGATCATGCCGATGACGTCGTCCAGCTGCTCCCGATAGACCGGCAGGCGGGAATGGCCGTCGTCGCGGATCAGGTCGATGGCTTGCTCCAGCGTCACATCGGCGCGCATGGCGACGATATCGGCGCGCGGCACCATGACGTCGTCAGCCGTCGTCTCCCGCAGGCGCAGCACATTGGCCAGCAATTGCCGTTCATGGCGGTCGAGTTCGGGGATTTCGCCGGGCTCGTGCGTCGCGTCGGCGGCTTCCTGCACCAGTTCGGCGATGGAGTCGCGCAGACTGTGCTCCGGCTGCTTGCCGCCCAGCAGCACGCGCAGGCGGGTGAGTAAGGAGCCGCTCATGTATGCTTCCAGGGGTTGGGCAGGCCGATACCGCGGAGGATGCGGGCTTCCGCCATCTCCATCGCCCGCGCGTCGCCGGGATGATCGTGATCATGGCCTTGCAGGTGCAGCGCGCCATGCACGACCAGATGCGCCAGATGATGCGCCGGCTTGCGGCCCGCGGCGGTGGCTTCGCGCCGGATCACGCCGAGGGCCAGGATGATCTCCGGCGCCGGATGCTCATAGGTCAGCACGTTGGTGGGTTTGTTCTTGCCGCGATGACGGGCGTTCAGGCGCCGCACGAGCCGATCATCGGCCAGGATGATGGTCCCTTCGGCACCGGCGGCGCGGGCGGCCCGCCGCACCACGGCTTCCACGCGCGGCACCAGCCGGCGCCAGGCCGGTTCGGCGACGATCACTTCGATAGCATCATCCATCCCCGCTTGCGCGGGGCGTCTACTGTCCCCCGGATCCATCTCTCTGCTCGTTTGAGCGGCGGGCTTCCCGTCGCGTATCGCCTTCAGCGGCGGCGCGCTGTTCATACGCCTCAACGATGCGCGCGACCATGGGGTGGCGCACGACATCGCGGGAGGTGAACCGCACCACGCCAATCCCCTGCACGCCCTCAACCGTATCCAGCGCGTCGCGCAGGCCGGAGCGGGTGCCCGTCGGCAAATCCACCTGGCTGAGATCGCCGGTGATCACCATGCGTGTGCCCTCGCCCATGCGGGTGAGGAACATCTTCATTTGCGCCGCCGTGGTGTTCTGCGCCTCGTCCAGGATGGCGTAGCAATGCGCCAGCGTGCGGCCGCGCATGAAGGCCAGGGGCGCGACCTCGATCTCGCCGCTGGTGATGCGGCGGGTGACCTGATCGCCGGGCATCATGTCGTGCAGCGCGTCATAGAGCGGGCGCAGATAGGGATCGACCTTGTCCTTCATGTCGCCGGGCAGGAAGCCCAGGCGTTCCCCGGCCTCAACGGCGGGGCGGGAGAGGACGATGCGATCGACCTTGCCGGCTTGCAACATGGCGACGGCCTGGGCCACCGCGAGGTAGGTCTTGCCGGTGCCGGCGGGGCCGATCCCGAACACCATTTCGTTGGTCGACAGCGCCTCCATATAGGTCGCCTGGCCGGGGCTGCGCGGGCCAACGGCGCCGCGGCGGGTGCGGATGGCCGGCAGGTCGGAGAAGGGCAGCCTGGGATCGGTTTCGATCTCCGCCAGCTTGATCGCCGCCTCGATTTCCGGCCTCCCGACGCTATCGCCGCGTTCCAGACGCCGCCACAGGCCTTGCAGCATGGTCTGCGCCGTATCCACGCGCGCCGCGTCCCCCGCGATCGCCACCCGGTTGCCGCGGCAGGTCAGCCGCACCCCCAGAGCCTGCTCGATCCGCGCGAGATGGCGATCATGATCGCCAAGCAGCAGCGGGAGCAGCGTGTTGTCGTTGAACTGAACGGTGATGGACTTGCCACCCGATGCGGGGGGCAGGCCGGTGGGCGGGAGGGCGGATACGAGGGTCAAGCGCTGCGTCTCTCCTGGCTGGGGTGATCGAGTAGGCGTCCGGCGAGCGAATTGGTCATGGCGGCCTCGATCAGCACGGGTTGCTCGGTGCCAATCAGGCTTTGCGGGCCGGTGACGTGGACGGCTTGCAACCACGGGGTGCGGCCGCCGATCTGGCCGGGGTCGCGTCCGGGGTTGGTGAAGAGGACGGGGATGGTGAGGCCGACGCAGTTGGCGTTGAACCGGTCCTGCTGCTCGCGGAGCAGTGCCTGGAGGGTCAGCAAACGGCGGTGGGCGACGTCATCGGGCACCTTCATCGGCGCGCCGGCGGCGGGGGTGCCGGGGCGGGGCGAGTATTTGAAGCTGTAGGCCATGGGGAAGGTGACGTCGCGGATCAGCTGCATGGTGGCTTCGAAATCGGCCTCGGTTTCGCCAGGATGGCCAACGATGAAGTCCGACGACAGCGCGATATCGGGGCGCGCGGCGCGCAGGCGGCGGACGATATCGCGGTAGTCGTCCGCCGTGTGCTTGCGGTTCATGGCCGACAGGATGCGGTCGGAGCCGGATTGCACGGGCAGATGCAGGAACGGCATCAGCGCCGGGAGGTCGCCATGCGCGGCAATCAGGTCGTCGTCCATGTCCCGGGGGTGGCTGGTCGTGTAGCGCAGGCGTTTCAGGCCGGGGATTTCCGCCAGCTCCCGCAGCAGCCGGGCGAGGCCCCAGGTCGAGCCATCGGGCGCGGTGCCGTGCCAGGCGTTGACGTTCTGGCCGAGCAGCGAGATCTCGGCCGTGCCTTGCGCCACCATGCGCCTCGCCTCGGCGATGACCGTGGCGGCGGAGCGGCTTTGTTCGGCGCCGCGGGTATAGGGCACGACGCAGAAGCTGCAGAACTTGTCGCAACCTTCCTGGATGGTCAGGAAGGCTGTCACGCCCTGGGGGGCGGCGGCGTCGGGGAGGTGATCGAACTTGTCCTCGGCCGGGAAGTCGGTCTCGATCACGGCGCCGCCGGCGCGGGCGGCGCGGGCGACCATTTCCGGCAGGCGGTGATAGGTCTGCGGCCCGAGCACGATATCGACATAGGGGGCGCGGGCGAGGATCTCCTTGCCCTCCGCCTGCGCGACGCAGCCGGCGACGGCCAGGATCATGCGGTTGTCCTGCGCGTCGCGCATTTTGCGCAGGCGGCCGAGCTCGGAGAAGACTTTCTCGGCGGCTTTGTCGCGGATATGGCAGGTGTTGAGGATCACCATATCGGCGCCCTCGGGTTCCGAAACCGGCGCGTATCCCAGTGGGGCCAGCACATCGGCCATGCGGCCGGAGTCGTACACGTTCATCTGGCAGCCCCAGGTGATCACGTGCAGGCGCTTGAGCGCCGGTGCCGTTGTTCCTGCCGCACGTCCGGCGTCCGTCATGCCTCGAGTCCCGACCAACCACACCGGACCAGCCCGGCTTGGAAGGGGGGAGGAATCATCGGGATGGCGGGCGGGGTCAAGCGTCGCAGCGGGAAACAGCCTCCGGTTGGTGAAGTGACTATGGCAGATGGATTTGGCGTCGTGTCAATGTTTGCGTGATGACGGTTGCGTGGCGGGGTATGGTTGTCCTGGCGATGGCCGCGTCCCATATTCAACGGCCATAAGCCGTATCCGCAGCGGAGAACTGACCGGTGCCGCCCCCACGCCTTCCCGTTTACCGTGGTTCTACAAAGCACAAGAACCGGCCGATCGACGAAATGAAAGGTAGTTATTGCCCGGAATGGACCCATACAACGCCAACAGGGGGGCTCGGGATGGAGGTTCATACCCATGATTGGCCGAATACGGAGGCAACGGCGCTGTTCATGACCGCCATTTGCGACATCAGGACCAGGGTCCCCTACGCAACCGCGCGCGGCATCGCGTTTGAGGGACGGGATGCGAATGACGGCTCATGGCACGGTTTTCCAATTCCTTGGGAAAGCGTGCCCGCTTCGATCAAGAACGCGTGGATCGCGTGCGGGGCGGTAAAAAGGCGCGAGACCAAAGTGGAATTCAACAAAGACGATATTCATTGGGCCCTGCAGACGGACAGACGATGACCGCTTTTGCCACCTTTGGCGACCCGGCTCGGTTCGAGATCGCGGTTCGCTGGATCGACGATACGGAGCCACGTGAACGGCGCCCCCGGAATGGTGGTTGGTCAGCGGGCGAGGTGCGGTTGACCATTCGCCATCAGGTGATCACCAGATACAACCGCAACGACACATTCACGGACGCTATCGCGTGGTACTTGTTACCATTATTCGAGTGGTTCGCGGATAACTGGGTTGCATTGCTCCACGAAGAACGGTTTGCCTGGGCGGAGAACAGCGCCGCTCCAGCCGCAATCGCAGCTTCCATGGCACTTCGTCGAACGATTGACGCGGAGGATACGGCCGGTCAGGAGACGTATGCTGCAGTGCAGGGCTGGTGGTCCCGGCACGCGCTCCGCGCGGCCGATTCCAGTGCCTTGTACCCGGATATGATGATCCGCCGCTTAAGCGACGACATCGAGATTTCCTGGACCGCACGGCAACCCTCCTTTCCACCCGACGGATATCGGCTCGCGCTGGCCCCGGGGGCCGCGACGTTGGGCGTCAAAGATGTCGCTGAACCACTGTGGGAGGCGTTGGCCTGGGTCGGTGTCAACGCACCCACGGCCAATGCCGAGGACCGTGCTTCGGTCGCCGCGCTCGAGCAGAAACTAGCGCGCCTAAGGGATGTTCCTTTATCCGCTTTAGAATCCGGATACCTTGCAACCGGCCTGGCGGAACGCGTCGCTTCGGTGCGCACGATGTGCGGACTGCCCGACACCAGTACTCGCATGCAATCGGTGCCCGCCATTACGAAGTTCGATGACGCTGTGTTGATGTTCGGAGGCGTGAGGCCCGATCTGGGGTCCGCCGACATCGAAGCGCTCGCGTGGTTTCTCTCATCCTGTAAAGGGGGGAGTGAACAGATGGCTCTGAGCATCCTGGTCGATCCCGGAGTGGGAGCGCCTCTCACGGCGCCTTTCGATGAGGGATACGATTTGGCGGAGGCGTTGTTGGAGCAGCTCGGGCTGCCGGGGGACGCAACGGCGATTGATATCCGTCGGATTTTATCCGATCTGGGAGTCACGGTCGAAGAGATCAGGCTACAGACCACGACCATTCGCGGGGTTGCGTTAGCGGGTGTCGATTACAGGCCTTCCATTCTGCTCAATATGACCAGCCGCTACAACGCCCTTCCGGTCGGACAGCGCTTCACCCTGGCGCATGAGTTATTCCACATCCTCTATGATCGCGGACGGGCCAGACGACTGGCCCATGTGAGCGGTGCCTGGGCATGTCCAGGCGTCGAGAAACGCGCCAACGCCTTCGCGGCAATGCTGCTGATGCCTCGGGATCTCGTACGCCGGTCGCTGCCGGAAACCCTGATAACGCCGGATGCCGTCGCCCGGGCCGCCAACATCATGCAGGTCAGCATATCGGCACTCGTCGAACATCTGTACAATATCGGCAATATTGATGAGTGCGAGCGCGACGAACTGCGCGAGCAATTCCGGGCGGTCAAGGTGTAACCGAACCTGAATTAACGCGCCCCGCCAACCCGCACGCCCTGCGGCGGCAAGCCCGCCAGCAACGCCTCCACCGCCACCCCCAACCCCGGATGCACCCAGCCCGGCGCCACATCTGCCAATGGCGCGAGGACGAAAGCCCGTTCATGCGCCCGCGGATGTGGCAGGACCGGGTCCGGCGCCGCGCGCACCTGCTCGCCCATCGCCACGATGTCCAAATCCAGGGTCCGGGCCGCGTTCGCCTCCCCCCGGGCGCGGCCAAACGCCGCCTCGATCCCCTGCAACGACGCCAGCAGCGCCGCCGGATCGACCGCCACCCCGGGTTCGGGCACCAGCAGCGCCACGCCGTTCACGTAATTGGGCTGATCCGAGGCCGGGATGGGCGTGGTCTCATACCAGCGCGACAGCGCCTTCAGCCGCAGCCCCGGCAGGCGGTCAAGCATCGCGGCCGCGCGCTGGCAGGTCTCCAGCGGGGAGGCCCCGTCCGGCCCGGGTAAATTGGCGCCGATAGCGACCAGAATCATGGCGTCAATGCTTCCTTTTCCGTCGCCCGCATGGCTGATATCATGCCACCGTTCACGAAGTTCTTACCAATTTTCAGGGATCGTCTTCATGCATTTTCTCCCCAGCGAGAGGGTCGCGCTTTTCATTGACGGCGCCAACCTTTACGCCGCATCGCGCAATCTCGGCTTCGATGTCGATTACCGTAACATGCTGGAATACTTCCGAAAACGGGCCCATGTCATCCGCGCGTATTATTACGCGGCGGTGCTGGAGACGGAGGAATACTCGCCCTTGAAGCCGCTGACCGACTGGCTGGCCTATAACGGCTACAGCCTGGTCACAAAACCCGCCAAGGAATTCACCGACGCCAGCGGCCGCCGCCGGGTCAAAGGGAACATGGATATCGAGATCGCGGTCGACATGCTCGAACTCGCCGACAAGATCGACCATGCGGTGCTGTTCAGCGGCGACGCCGACTTCCGCCGGATGATCGAAGCGGTGCAGCGCAAGGGGGTGCGGGTCTCGGTCGTGTCCTCCATCCGCACCAGCCCGCCGATGATCGCGGACGAGTTGCGCCGGCAGTCGGACCAGTTCGTTGAGCTGTCCGACATCGCCCCCGATTTCACCCGCCGCCAGACCGAGCCCCGCCCGCGGGCAGCGAGCGCGCGGTCGACTCCGGCTGATCCCTACGCTGATCCGTTGGACCAGGGGTGAGCACGATCGATCCGGGGCACGACTGCGCCCTGTGCCCGCGGCTGGAGGCCTATCGCCTGGCCAATCGCGCCGCCAATCCCGCCTGGTTCAACGGCCCGGTACCGAGCTTTGGGTCGCTGGACTCGCGGCTTCTGGTCGTTGGCCTGGCCCCCGGCGTGCGCGGAGCCAACCGCACCGGACGGCCGTTCACCGGCGATTTCGCGGGGGTGCTGCTCTATCAGACGCTGCTGAAATTCGGGCTGGCCAGCGGACGCTATGACGCGAATCCCGGCGATGGGATGGGGTTGCGGGACACAAGGGTGACCAATGCCGTGCGCTGCGTGCCACCGGGGAATCTGCCGACCCCGGCGGAGATCAGCGCCTGCAACCCGTTCCTGACGGCGGAACTGGCGGCGATGCCGGGGGTGCGCGGCGTGCTGGCGCTGGGCGGGGTCTCGCACAAGGCCGTGCTGCGGGCGCGGGGCCTCAGGGCCAGCCATGTGCCGTTTCAGCACGGGGTGCTGCATGAATTGCCAGACGGATTTTTACTGGCCGACAGCTATCACGTTTCGCGCCTGAACACGAACACGGGACGGCTGACCACGGCGATGTTTGAGGCCGTGGTTGAAGCGTTGATACACAGGTTGGCGCTGACGCCGGGCGCGGTTTGACGCCCGGCGTGACTGACCTCAACCCGCCGCTTTAGCGAATTTGCAGGTGCTTTCAGCCAAAGGCTGGAACGCCTGATTGCCCGGGATCGTGCGCTGGACCTTATACAGGTCCCACTCCCCCTTGGACTCCGCCGGGGTTTTGACCTGCACCAGGTACATGTCGTGCTCCATCACACCGTCGGGGCGGATACGCCCGTCATGGAACAGCGCATCGTTCACCGGGGTGGCGCGCATTTCCTTCATCACCGCCGCGGCGTCCTCGGTGCCGGCTTTCTGCACTGCGCGCAGATAATGCAGCACCGCCGAATAGGTGCCGGCATGGATCATCGTCGGCATCGCCTTGCGCTCCGCATAGAAGCGGTTCGCCCAGGTGCGGGAGGACTCGTCGCGATCCCAATAGAACGCCGTCGTCAGGGTCAGCCCCTGCGCGTGCTGCAGGCCGATGGCCTTGATGTCGGTAATGAACGGCAGGAAGGCGGCCAGCTTGGCGGTTTTGGTCAGTCCGAACTCGAAGGCCTGCTTGACCGAGTTCGCGGTATCCGCGCCGGCATTGGCCAGACCGATAACATCCGCGCCGGAGGATTGCGCCCGCACCAACTGGGCGGCGAAGTCGGTGGTGTTCAGCGGCGCCAGGACGGAGCCGAGCACCTGTCCGCCCGACTTCTCGATGATCTTCGACGCGGTCGCCTGCAGGTTGCTGCCGAAGGCATAGTCAGCGGTAATGAAATACCACTTCTTCGCCCCACCCGCGACCAACGCCCCCGCCGTGCCGGCTGACAGCGCGTAGGAGTCGTAGGTCCAATGCACGCCGTAGGGCGAGCACTCGTCATTGGTCAGCGCCGTGGTGGCGGTGCTGGTGACGAGGTCGATGCGATTCCGTTCCC
>CAIUPC010000616.1 GCA_903900905.1 uncultured Acetobacteraceae bacterium | reverse complement strand
TCGCGCTCAAAGCCATCGGTGATGATCAGGATGCGCCGCACATGGTCCGGGCGCGCAAGGCCATCCTGGCGGCGGGCGGCGCTGAACGGACCAACGTTTTCACCCGCGCGCAGCTGGCGCTGTTTGGTGAGGTTCCCTGGCATGGCGTCCCGGTGATGCCGATGCAGATCATGCATCTGCCACGGTGGTTCCCGTTCCATCTGTCCAAGGTGTCATACTGGTCGCGCACGGTGGTGGTGCCGCTGCTGGTGCTGATGACGCTGCGCCCGAAGGCGCGCAATCCGCGCGGCGTTCATATACCAGAGCTGTTTCAAACCCCGCCGGATCAGGTCCGGGATTGGATCCGTGGTCCGTATAACTCCGGCTGGGGCTGGTTCTTCAAGCATGTGGACACGCTGCTGCGGCTGGCCGAACCCTGGTTTCCCCGCCGCGCGCAGGCGATCACCAAAGCCGTCGCTTTCGTGACGGAGCGGTTGAACGGCGACGATGGGCTGGGCGGGATCTATCCCGCGATCGCCAACAGCGTGATGATGTTCGATGTGCTCGGCTATGACCCGGCCCATCCCGATGCCGCCACCGCCTGGGCGGCGGTGCGCAAGCTGCTGGTGGTCGATCAGGACAGTGCCTGGTGCTCCCCGTGCCTGTCGCCGGTCTGGGACACTGGATTAGCGGGGCATGCGATGGCTGAGGCCGGGGTGCCCACGGACGCTGCCTGCGACTGGCTGCGGGAGCGGCAGATCACCGATGTCGTGGGCGACTGGGCGGTACGCCGCCCCGATCTGCGCCCGGGCGGCTGGGCCTTCCAATATCAGAACCCGCATTATCCGGATGTCGATGACACCGCGGTCGTCGGCATGTTGCTGCATCGTCAGGGCGACCCGGCGCACGCGGACTCCATCGCCCGGGCACGCGAATGGATCATCGGCATGCAGTCCGCCGGCGGCGGCAAGCTGGACGGCGGCTGGGGCGCGTTTGAGCCGGAGAACACCCATCTTTACCTCAATCACATCCCCTTCGCCGACCATGGGGCGCTGCTGGACCCGCCGACAAGCGATGTGACGGCGCGGTGCGTGTCCTTCCTGGCGCAGATCGGGATGCCGCAGACTGATCCCTGCATGATGCGGGCGATGGCCTTCCTGCGCCGGGAGCAAGAGCCGAACGGCAGCTGGTTCGGCCGTTGGGGTACCAATTACATCTACGGCACATGGTCGGTGCTGTGCGCGCTGAACGCCGCCGGTGTGCCGCCCGAGGACCCGGCGGTACGCCGCGCTGTTGACTGGCTGGTCTCGGTCCAACGGGAAGATGGCGGCTGGGGGGAAGACGAGGAAAGCTACGCTGACGCGCCGCCTGGCCAGTACAAGGAAGCGACGCCCAGCCAGACCGCCTGGGCCGTGCTCGGTCTGATGGCGGCGGGCGCGGCCGATCACCCCGCGGTCGCACGCGGCATCGCGTATTTGGCCTCCACGCAGCGCGAAGACGGGGAGTGGGCCGAACAACCCTATACCGCCGTCGGCTTCCCGCGCGTTTTTTACTTGCGCTATCACGGCTATAGGCTGTATTTTCCCCTGCTCGCACTTGCCCGGTATCGCAACCTGCGTCGTGGCAATACCAGGCATATCCCCTTTGGATTCTGAGCGGATCGGGATCGTCGTCGGCCTGACCGCTGAAGCCCGGATCGCCCGCCGGAGCGGCTGTCGTGTCGAAGTCGGCGGTGGCACCGCAGCTGGTGCGGAGGCGGCGGTTCGGCGGTTGTTGGCGGCCAATGTCTCCATGCTGGTCAGTTTTGGGCTTGCCGGCGGGCTCGACCCGTCCTTGCCACCGGGTTGCCTGCTGGTCCCAGAATGGGTGCTGACCGGAGGCCGCCGTATCGCCACCGATGTTTCAGTTAATCAGCGGCTGGGTGGCTTTACCCCGCATGGTCTGCTGGGTGCTGCCAGCGTCGCGGCGTCCGTTGCCGAGAAGCGGGCGCTGTGGGCGGCTACCGGATGCGCGGCCGTCGATCTTGAAAGCGGCGCGGTCGCCTTTGCGGCCAGCGCGGCCGGTGTGCCCTTCGGTGTGCTACGGGCAATCTGCGACCCCGCCGACAGGGACCTGCCGCCGGCAGCGCTCGCGGCCCTCGATGCGGGGGGGGCGATTGGTTTTTGGCGAATCATGGTCTCGGTGCTTGGCAATCCCGGGCAGGTGCCGGGGCTCGTGCGCCTGGCTGGCGATGCCAAAGCGGCCCGTGAGGCGCTGGTCGTCCGGGTGGGCGAACGGTTTCGGCGGTAAGCCGGTCTATGCGGCCGCCGTTTGCAAGGGAGCGACGGCGCGAACGACCCGCGCCCGGGGAAACACGGCCTGGGCAACGGTACCGCGACCTGGGCTGCTGTCCAGAACCAGCGTCCCGCCGTGCAGGTCCAGGAGCTTGCGTGTAATCGCAAGCCCCAGCCCGGTGCCGCCAAAGCGGCGGCTGATGGAGGCATCTGCCTGCTGGAATGGCTCGCACAGCGCCGCCAGCGCCTCTTTCTCAATTCCGATCCCGGTGTCGGTGACGGCAATGGTCATGCCGGCATCGTGCGTCATCCGGGCCTCTATTGTGACCTCACCGCCGGCAGGGGTAAATTTCACCGCATTCGAGATCAAATTGATCAAAATCTGTTTCAACGCCCGCCGGTCGGCCAGTAGGACCGCTTGCGTAAGGCCGGCGCCAATGGTGACGGAAACATGGCCCTCCTGCGCTTTGGGTTCAATCATGCTGGTGCAGGAACGGACGAAGCCCGCCAGTTCAATCGGCTCGTCGGTCAGGTCGAAGCGCCCGGCTTCGATCTTGGACATATCGAGAAGGTCGTTGATGAGGTCCAGCAGATGCCGCCCGCCGCTGTTGATGTCGCGGGCATATTCGACATACCGGTTGCCAATTTTGCCGAAGGGCTGGTCGATCAGCAATTCGGAGAAACCGATGATCGCGTTAAGCGGGGTGCGCAGTTCATGGCTCATATTGGCCAGAAATTCGGATTTCGCGCGGCTCGCGGCTTCCGCGCGCTCTTTGGCCTGGCGCAGTTCCTGTTCAGCGAGCACTTCCTCGGTCACATCCCGGCCGGTCCCGCGATAGCCCGTGAAGTGGCCGAAGCTGTCGAAGACTGGTGCGCCGCTGATGCTGACGTAACGCGTGGTACCGTCATCGCGCCGCCGATCATAGCGGAAATCCCGGAAT
>CAIUPC010000615.1 GCA_903900905.1 uncultured Acetobacteraceae bacterium | reverse complement strand
TGGTGGGCAACGAAAAGTCATGGGTGGCGGGCCTTCGCCCGCCATGACGGTCCTGGCTGATGCGGCCCACCCGGCGCGATCATGCCTGCGCGTCGCCATCGCTGTAATCGCAACCACTGCCACGCTGTCAGACCCGCCCATCAGGCGGCCGCGCGGCGGGCCGGCTCGATGATCGCCAACAGTGCCGTGACCAGTTCGTCCATCATTGCATCCGTATGCAGCGGGCCGGGGGTGAAGCGCAGCCGCTCCTCCCCCCTTGGCACCGTCGGGTAGTTGATCGGGGTCGCATACATCCGGAATTCCGACATCAGGCGCTGGCTGACCTCGGTGCAGAGCGCGGCCTCCCCGATATGGAGCGGGACGATGTGGCTGTCGGAGTCGATGCGCGGCAGGCCGGCCGCATCGAATTTACGCTTCAGCATGTCCGCGCGTTCGAACAGCTTTACCCGGCGGGCATGATCCTGCTTCACATGCCGGACGCTCGCCAAAGCCGCGGCGGCGGTGCTGGGGGGCAGGGAGGTCGTGAAGATGAAGCCTGGCGCGGTCGAGCGGATGAAGTCCACAACATCGGAGTCGCCGGTGATGTAGCCGCCATGGCAGCCGAAGGCCTTGGCCAGCGTGCCCTCAATGATATCGACCCGGTGGGCGACACGATCGCGCTCGGACACGCCGCCGCCATTGGGGCCGTACATGCCGACGGCATGGACCTCATCGAGGTAGGTCATGGCGCCAAAGCGGGTGGCGAGATCGCAGATCGCGCCGATAGGGGCGATGTCGGCATCCATCGAATACACGGATTCGAACACGATCAGCTTCGGGGCGGCGGCCGGGGTTGCCGCCAGCAGCGATTCCAGATGCGTCATGTCGTTGTGGCGGAAAATATTGACGATGGCGCGCGAACCCTTGATGCCCGCGATCATCGAGGCATGGTTCTTGGCGTCGGAGAACACCTGCCAGCGCTCATCCGGTCCGTTCGGCAGGCTGTTGAGGATGGTCGACAGGGCGGCCTGATTGGATACGAAGCCGGAGGTAAACAGCAGCCCCGCCTGCTTGCCATGCAGGTCCGCGAGTTCGCGCTCCAGCGCGTCGATCAAGGGGCTGGTGCCGCTGATATTGCGCGTGCCGCCGGAACCGGCGCCCATGGTGCGGGCCGCGTCGCAGGCAGCCTCGATCAACACGGGATGGCCGCCCATCGCCAGATAGTCGTTCGACGACCAGACCAGAACATCATTGCCATCGGTATCCCGATAATACGGATACCGGTCGGCCTGCTTCATGAGTGGGGTGAAGGTGCGGTAGCGCCCTTGGTCCCGGATGGATTCCAGCGACTTGCGGCAGAAGGCGTGGAAGGCATTCATGCGTGGGCACTTTCTCCGTTTCGTGACGGGTCGGTCCCGTCACTGTCGCTCAATCCCAATCCTTGACCACGTGGCGGGGATCGGCGCCAGTGCTCCCCCGGAGCGTTCCTGATCCCGGGCTTTGCCTTTGCAAGGCCAGTAATCCTGTTTCGCGGGGGGTGATCATTGATCTGCATCAACCCTATCTGATCGTACGCCGACTCAGAAGTGCTTTGAGAGGGTTCCTATCCCCGGTCAGACGCATCACGGCTCGGTTCAAGCCGCGCTGGTATCATTAAATTCCGGAAAGCTGGGC
>CAIUPC010000614.1 GCA_903900905.1 uncultured Acetobacteraceae bacterium | reverse complement strand
TCCGCATTCCAGTCGAAGACGGTCACGGTCGAATCGAGCTCATTGTTCACATAGAGCGTAGGCAGAAGTGGGTGAAACACCGTGTGCCGCGGTGCCGCACCCGTGGCGGAGGCGATCGAACCCTGCGCCGTAGGCGTCAGGCGGCCCTGTTCGAACCGAAAAAAGAAAGTGCGGTCGAAACCCTTATCGGGAATGACCACAAACCGCCCGGTCGGATCGAAAATCGCGGCATGCGGGTGCGATGACGTCTGATGCACCGGGTCCGGACCCGGCTCGCCCTCCAGCACGACCGACTGCGACACAGGCAGCAGGCGGCCATCCTCGGCGATGGGCATGACCGCGACCGCGCCGTTGCCGTAATTGGCGATGACCAGAAAACGCTCCGTCGGATCGAGTGCGGAATCGACCGGATTGTTGCCCTGGCAATCCTGCTGATTGAGCAGGGTCAAATGCCCGGTGGCTGGGTCAATCGCGAAGGCGCTCATCATCGTGCGCCCGCCATGCACCGACCATAGCCGCGTCTTCGCCCGGTTCAGGGTAAAGAGCGAAGGGTTTTCCAGGCCGCCGATATGCTGGATATGAGTCCAGGCACCGCTCACGGGATCGATGCGATAGACGTTGATCCCATTGCCGCGGCCATCGCGGTCCGGGGTTGTGTAGCCACCGACATAAGCAAACATCAGACGTCCTCCGATTTTGCTTCATCGTAACCGGATCGGCTGCCGCCATCAAATGCCTGTAATTTAATCACACAAAAACGGTTGCACCAGAAAGCGGCGATATGCCACGCTGCGGTGCAGCAAGCGCGGCGATCCAATCCCGGAAGGGAGGCCAGCGCGAGCGGGGACGCGTCCAATCCAGGCCTGATCACCCACCAGCTGCCTGCGGGGCCCCAAACCCGTGCGCGGCGCCGAAAAGGAATCTCCGCGATGCTCGACAAGACGATGGTTAACCACTTCGCCCATATCAAACCCGATGACACACCCTGGGTCAGCGGCGGTCTGCGGGACTTTTTCATGTATCGCGATCTTGGCGTGCTGGCGGCCACCGGCGGGAGGGTCATCGTGCAGATGGTGAAGGCCAACGCCGCCCCGGAAAAAGGCACCGGCTGGCATCAGCATCAGGCCGATTTTCACATCGTCATCATGCTGAAGGGCTGGGCCAAATTCATGTATGAGGACAAAGAGCATCTGGTCGCGGCGGGCGACTGCGTGCATCAGCGGCCCGGCATCACCCATTTCCTGTTCGATTATTCACCGGACATGGAATACCTGGAGATCGTGTCCCCGGGTGATTTCGGCACCGTCGAAGTCGAAGGACCCTGCGCGGTGCCAGCCCCGGCCGCCTGGACATAAGCGGACCGGTGGTCTTGTCATCCTCGGCCGACGCCGGGGATGACAGAGTGGGTAGGGCGGAACCGATCTGAGGTTCCGCCGCTTTTCCCTAGAATTCCACGTCCAGCTCTTCGATTTGCTCAGGCTCTTTCTGCGCCGCCGCGAACCATTCCCGCATGTCGGGCCAGGCCAGGATGTTCTGGCAGTAGCGTTCGCAAACCGGGTCCATCTTCACATCGTAAGTTTGAAACCGTGTCACAACCGGCGCGAACATGGCATCGGCGATCGTGCGGCGTTCACCAAACAGCCAGGGCCCCTTCCAGGTCCCCAGGCATTCCCGCCAAATCTCGGTGATCCGGTCAATATCGGCCTGCACAGCCGACCAGATGGTGAAATTGGGCCGGAACATCTTGAGGTTCATCGGCAGCGACTCGCGCAGTGCCGCGAAACCGGAATGCATCTCCCCGGAAATGGAGCGGCAGCGGGCGCGGGCGATGCGATCTTCGGGCAACATGCCAGCCGCCGGATGCAATTCATTCAGATATTCGGCCATCGCGAGCGTATCCCAGACGCTCACGTCGTCATGCACAATATAAGGAATCCGAATGGACGATGTCTGCATCAGCAATTCCGCCCGCAAACTGGGATCGTCGGCGGAAACCTGCTGGATGTCGAAATCCAGCCCGGCCATGCGCGCCAGCAAAAATCCCCGCAGCGACCAAGAGGAGTAGTTCTTGCTGCTGATGAACAGGGTGGCTTTAGACATAGTGACAATCCCCTCGGCTGGTGTCATGCTGCACCGCAATATAACAGCCCCTTCACGCGGATGACAGGATTAGTCATGGTTCGGCGATCGAAGTTTGAAAATTCTCCGTCCTCCGATACGCTCATCGGCGGAAACAAGTGAAGCCGCCCGCGATGATCTACCAGATGTACCAGGCGCAAGCCGATTTGCTGCGTCCCGTTCGCGCCTTTGGCCGGTTCGGGGCGTCGCTGGCGCGCATGGCCGACCTGGGGCCGCATACGCCGATTGGGGTGCGGCAGTTCGCGGCGGCCTGTGGGCTGATGGCGGATGCCGGGATGACGCATCAGCGGCCTGATTACGAAATCGACTTCGTCCGGGTTGGGGACGATTTGGTGGAAGTGCATCAGGAGGTCGCGCTCGACACGCCCTTCGCGTCTTTGCTGCATTTCCGTAAGGACACCAATGTGCCGCAGCCGCGGGTGCTGCTGATCGCGCCGATGTCGGGGCATTTCGCGACGCTGCTGCGCAATACCCTGCAGACGCTGCTGCGCGATCACGATGTCTATATGACGGACTGGAAGAACGCGCGCGACGTGCCGCTGTCGGATGGGACATTCGACCTCGACGCCTTCATCGATCACTTGATTCTGTTCATGGAAACCATTGGTCCGGGCGCGCATATGGTCGCCGTCTGCCAGCCGACGGTGGGTGCCCTGGCGGCGGTGGCGGTGATGGCGGAGCAGGGGAAC
The DNA here is from genome assembly GCA_903900905.1 of uncultured Acetobacteraceae bacterium. Lineage (GTDB taxonomy): Bacteria > Pseudomonadota > Alphaproteobacteria > Acetobacterales > Acetobacteraceae > Rhodopila. The sequence goes on along the minus strand of CAIUPC010000614.1, from coordinate 3,048 downwards.
CGCGCCCAGCCGCGCAGCATGACGCTGATGGCCGGTCCGCTCGATACGCGCATCAATCCAACCAAGGTCAATGAACTCGCCAAATCCAAACCGATTGAATGGTTTGAGAAAAATATGATCGGCGTGGTGCCCTGGCGCTATAAAGGCGCCAACCGGCGGGTTTATCCCGGTTTCATGCAGCTGACCGCGTTCATGAGCATGAACATGGATCGCCACATAAATGCGCATGTGAACCAGTTCCACGCCTTGGCGCAGCGCGACACCGACAAGGTCGACGCGCATCGGAAATTCTATAAAGAATACGGCGCGGTCATGGACCTCCCGGCGGAATTCTTCCTGCAAACCGTGCAGCGCATCTTTCAGGACCATGACCTGCCGCTGGGCACGCTGACCTGGCACGGTAAAAAGGTGCGGCCTGAGCTGATCCGCCGTACCGCCCTGATGACGGTGGAAGGGGAGCGCGATGATATCTGCGCTATCGGCCAGACCATGGCGGCGCTGGACCTGTGCTCCGGCATCAAGATCAGCCAGAAGCGCCATCATTTACAGACCGGCGTCGGCCATTACGGCGTGTTCAGCGGCAAGCGCTGGGACCGCGAGATCTACCCCCGCGTGCGGACGATGATCCAGACCACGAGCTGATCGGGGCGGGGCGTCACCCCGCTGAGATCATGCGTCCCAAAAACCGCCCGCCGAACAGATGCACGTGCAGATGCGGCACTTCCTGGCCGCCGTGGTTGCCCATGTTCGCGAGCAACCGGTAGCCCGGTTCCTCCAGCCCCAATTCCCGCGCGACGTTGCCCACGGCGCGGATGAAGCCGGCGATTTCGGCATCACTGGCGGCGGCGCTGAAATCCGCGAACGAGCAGTACTTCCCTTTGGGAATCACCAGCACATGGTTCGGCGCCTGGGGCGCGATGTCGTGGAAGGCCAGCGCCCATTCGTCCTCATAGACGCGTTTGGCGGGTATTTCCCCCCGCAGAATGCGGGCGAAAATGTTGGTGTCGTCGTAGGGTGGCAGGCCGCTGACCGTCATGGTTGAGCTCCCGGGCAAGATTCAGGGGATTTTGGCGGTTTCCGCCCCCGGCGCAACCGTCCCGGTCTTGCCGCGGGCGGCCTTCTCCGCGATGCCGCTGATGCCCTCCCGCCGACCGAGTTCGGCCCAGACCTCATCGGGGGTGACGCCGCTGGCGACCCAAAGCACCATGAGGTGGTACAGCACGTCGGCACTTTCGCCGATAAGTTCGGATTTGTTGCCGGCGACGGCTTCGATCAGGCACTCAACCGCCTCCTCACCGAATTTCTGCGCGACCTTCGCCGTGCCCCGCGACAGCAGCCGCGCCGAATGGCTGGTCGACGGATCGGCATCGCGCCGGCTGAGGACCACGCCGAACAGCCGATCCAATACGCCTTGTGACAGGAGGGCTGGCGCGACGATTTTGGCTTTGGCAGCCTTTTTCGGCTTGGTCTCGATCTTCTTTTTCGCTGTCTTCGCCATGATTATGCCGCCTGCCGGGGTAGCCGCACGGGGAGGCCGGCGGTCGCGAGGGCGCCCTTCACCTGGTCGATGGTGAAAGTGCCGAAATGGAAGACGCTGGCGGCCAGCAGACCGGTTGCCCCGGCCTGCGCACCCTCAACGAAGTGCTGCAAGGTGCCGACGCCGCCGGAAGCGATGACCGGGACGCGCACCGCGGCGCAGACGGCGCGCAAAAGCTCAAGGTCGAAGCCCTTGCCGGTGCCGTCGCGGTCCATGCTGGTGAGCAGGATTTCCCCGGCGCCGAGGGCGACGACCTGACGGCACCAGTCGATGACGCCGATCCCGGTGCCCTTGCGGCCGCCATGGGTGAAGACCTCCCACTGGCCTGGGGAAGATTGCTTGGCATCGACCGCGACCACCACGCATTGGCTGCCGAACTTGGTCGCGGCTTCGCGCACCAGCTCGGGCCGTGCGACGGCGGCGGAATTCAGGCTGCATTTATCGGTGCCAGCGAGCAGCAGGCGGCGCATATCCTCGGTCGAGCGGATGCCGCCGCCGACGGTCAGCGGCAGGAACACCCGCGCGGCGGTGCGGGAGACGACATCAAGGATGGTGTCACGGTTTTCGTGGCTGGCGGTGATGTCGAGGAAGGTGAGTTCGTCCGCGCCGGCGGCGTCATAGACGACCGCCTGCTCCACCGGGTCACCGGCGTCGCGCAGGGAGACGAAATTGACGCCTTTGACGACTCGGCCGTCTTTCACGTCCAGGCAGGGTATGACGCGGAGCTTGAGCATGGCGGTCTTAGACTGCCGCCGGGCCGGTGTGGCAAGTCACTTTACGTGAGATCAGGCTTGCCGCCGGCCTGGGGTCAGGCTGGCCAGATGCTCAGGATATCGCGCGGCGATTTATCCCGCAGATCGGCGCCCTGGAGCCCGGAATAGATGGCATCCAGGCTGTGTTTCGCGGCCTTGCTGGTGGAAACGATCACCTTCTCATAACCGACGTGATAGCCAAATTCGCCGATAGCATCGCCCTTGACCGTGAAGCAGATACCCGCGCTGTCATCGGCATTTTGCGATGTGGCGGAGCGGAACATCTGGAGCGGCTTCAGAATGTTAAAGGCCGAGGCGCGCAGATGGCTCTTCATGCCCGGGCCATTGAGCGAAATGAAGGGAATGCTGGCCCAGTTGCCGACAACCTGCGCCAGCCCGCCACCGAGCGAGTGCCCGACAATGGACAGCCGCCGGCCGTTGGAGATTTTTTTCGCCCACTGCACCATGCCGTACGCACTGCCGGCCATATTCGGCACGACATTCAGACCAATGCGCAGATTGGCGCTGTTTTGGGAAACCGGTGCGGTCGTCACGCCGCCCTGGGTGCCTGAAAAGCCGATGATGACTTCCGTCGTATTGGTAAACACGCCGCCCTGGAAGCCATCGCCGTACCACGTCGCCCATTCGAATTTCTGCAGTTGCCAGCCAGCGCAGCACGGGTCCCCCTGGCCCTTCTTCTGATATACGCTTTCCGCGATATCATAGTATTCCTGCATGTTTGCCATGATGGACCCAAAT
>CAIUPC010000613.1 GCA_903900905.1 uncultured Acetobacteraceae bacterium | reverse complement strand
GGTGCTGGTGACCAGCGGGACTGGCGCCAGCACGGCCCTCGCGATCGCCGAGGAAACCCTGGCCGACCTGCTGGGTCAGCCACAACCCCTGCATGCCGAAGGAGTGGCCGCATGACGACGCCCCCAAGATTGCAGGCGGCCATTCTGGATTGGGCCGGCACCGTGGTGGACCATGGCAGCCGTGCCCCGATGGGGGCCTTCGTGCGCGCCTTCACCGAGTTCGGCGTCGAAATCAGTGTCGCCGATGCCCGCGCTCCGATGGGCATGGCAAAATGGGAGCATATCTGGGCCGTCGGCCATCGTCCGACGGTGGCTGCTTCCTGGCGGGCGCGGCACGGGCGGGACTTCGCCAAGGCGGACGCGGATGCGATCTTCGCGGTGTTCGAGCCGATGAACGTCGCTTCCGTGCGCGACCATGCCGACATGATCCCGGGCGCCGTCGCCGCGATCGATGCCCTGAAGGCCGACGGTCTGCGGATCGGCTCCACGACCGGCTATACCCGCGCGATCATGGATGTGCTGGAACCGCTGGCGGCGGCGGCAGGCTACGCGCCGGAAATCACTGTTTGCGCCGGCGAACTGCCGACCGGCCGGCCCAGCCCGCTGATGATGTGGTACGCCATGGCCAGGATGGGCGTTTGGCCGGCCTGGAGCGTGGTAAAGGTCGATGACACCATCGCCGGCATCGGCGAAGGTGTATCCGCCGGCACCTGGACGGTGGGCCTGTCGCTGAGCGGCAACATGGCCGGCCTGTCCGCCGAAGAACTGGCCGCCTTGCCCAGCGCGGAACGGACGGCCCTGAGGGCTCGCGCCGAGGCGGAATTGCTGGCTTCCGGTGCCGATCTCGTCATCGACAGCCTGGCCACCCTGCCGGCGGCCGTACGTGAAATCAACGCCAGGCTGGCGCGCGGCGAGCGCAAGCTTCCGGTAGGGTAGGGTACGGTCCCCGCTCTAGGGTCTGTTGAGATTCATGGGATTCCCATGACCACGACGACCGTGATTCAAACTCCGAAAGGAGTTTGGCATGGATCGTTTCAGCTTAACGGATGCGCAATGGGCCAAGATGGGGCCGCTGTGTCATGGTAAATCGACTGACCCCGGTCGCACTGGAGGAGATCCGCGGCTGTTCGTGGAAGCCGTTTTATGGATTGCACGAACCGGTAGTCCCTGGCGTGACTTACCGCCCGCGTTTGGCAAATGGAACACCATTTTCAAGCGCTTTCGCGACTGGGTGAAGGCTGATGTGTTCAAGCGCATGTTCGACGCGGTGTCCGATGAGCCGGACATGGAATATGCGATGGTCGACGCCACGATCGTGCGAGTTCACCGGCATGGTCAGGGCGCAAAAGGGGGACTCAAAGCCAGGCCATCGGAAAGTCGCGCGGCGGCCTGACGACCAAGATCCTGGCGCTCACCGACTCGCTGGGCAATCTAGTACGGTTCGTGCTTCTGCCGGGCCAGCGATTCGACACCGTAGGCGTCGCCCCGCTGATCAAAGATGTCGAGTTTGGTGGTATGATCGCCGACAAGGCTTTCGACTCAAACTCCATCATTGCCGACTTGACCCAGCGAGGCGCGAAAATCGTCATCTCGCAGCATCCCCGCCGAGCCCAACCGATCGATATCGATCTGGATATCTACAAATGGCGCCACCTCATCGAGAATTTCTTCTGCAAAATAAAGGAATTCAAGCGAATAGCCATGCGCAGCGACAAAACCGACACAAGCTTCGCAGCCATGATCTATCTCAGCTCAGCCATCATCAACTCGAGATGAACCTCAACAGGCCCTAGT
>CAIUPC010000612.1 GCA_903900905.1 uncultured Acetobacteraceae bacterium | reverse complement strand
TGCCAGCAGATTGGTCTGACCGGCGATATTGCTGATCAGGCTGACGACCTCGCCGATTTTCTGGGCCCCCTCCGCCAGGGCCCGCACCACGGTATCGGTGCGGCGGGCATCGTCGGCGGCTTTGCTGGCGATTTTGGCCGATTGCGCGACCTGGCGGGAGATTTCGGCGATGGAGGCGGCCAGCTCCTCGGCGGAGCTGGCGACGGTCTGGACGTTGACGCTGGCCTCTTCCGCCGCCGCGGCGACGTTGGACGCCTGGCTTGTGGTCTGGCCAGCGGTGCCGGTCATGGAGCGGGCTGTCCCTTGCAGTTGCGTCGCGGCGGCCGAGACCTGGCCCACCAGCGAGCCGACCTTGGAGCCGAACGTCTGGGTCAGGGTTTCCATCCGGCCGCGCAGGCCGCGTTCGGCGATCATGGTTTCCTGATAGACCGAGATGGCGATATCCATGTCGAGCATGACCGCGGTCTGGATCGCGGCGACCATGGCGGCGGCCTTTCCCGGTGACCAGCGATGCGCCCGCACCGCTATCGGCAGCAACCGCGCGACCACGAAATTGTAGCCGCCGATATACCAGCGCGGCTCCAGGTCGATCTTGTTGTGCATCGTGCCGATGGCGCGCGCGCTGGCGAAATAGGCATCGTCGAACCGGCCGGAAAACAGTTTCTGCCAATGCGTGCTTTGCGCTTTCTTCAGCCGCGGGATGTCGTTGCCCAGCAGTTTCGCCAGTTCCGGCGTGCCGGTGACGTGGCGGTAAAAATCCTCCAGCACCGATGGCAAGGCGGCTTCGGCATGCGGCCAGAAGGCGGCGAGCAGGCGGCTCGTCTCCGGCGTGATGCCCAAAAAGCGCAGTCTCGTGTCACGGTCGTCGTTGGGGTGCATGGCTCCGATCCTCATGGCCAAAGGGGCGATGGGCGGAGTGTGACCGCATAAGGTTAACAAAGTCTGAACGCGGCCGATCTTTTTCACCGGGTTGCCGTGTTTTCTGTCTGGGCGGATGATCGCGTCCGGAAACACGGCACAAGGGAGAGATAACATGCGGCTCAAGGACAAAGTGGCCATCGTCACCGGCGGCGCCCACGGGATGGGCGAAGCGGAGGTGCGCCTGTTCGTCGAACAGGGCGCGGCGGTGGTGATCGCCGATCTGCTGGAGAAAGAAGGCGAAGCGCTCGCGGCGGATATCAATGCCGGTCAGGGGCGGGCGCGGTTCATCCGCACCGATGTCACGTCGGAAGCCGACTGGCAGCGGCTGATCGCTGAGACCATCGCGACCTACGGACGTTTGGACATCCTCGTGAACAATGCCGGCATTTCCGGCAGCGCGGTGGGCGATATCGACGCGCTGGAGGGTTGGCAGAGGCTGCTGAATGTGAACGCCACCAGCGTGTTCCTCGGCACCAAGCACGCGGCGGCGGAGATGGCGAAGGCGGGCAAAGGCTCGATCGTCAATATCTCATCCATCATGGGTTTCGTTGGCAGCCAGGACAGCCATCCCGGCTATGCCGCGTCGAAGGGGGCGGTGCGCATCTATACCAAGGCGGCGGCGGCGAAGTATGGGCCGTCCGGCGTGCGGGTGAACTCGGTGCATCCGGGCTACATGCCGCCGATGCTGAACGCCACCAATCAGGCCGGGCGTTCCCCCAAGATCGCGCAGACGCCGCTGCGCCGATTGGGGGAACCGATCGAGGTGGCGTATGGCGTGTTGTTTCTGGCGTCCGATGAGGCGTCATTCGTCACCGGCACCGAGCTGGTGATCGATGGCGGCTATATCGCGCAATAAAGGTTCGTCCTATGCTCGGAATCCACTACGAGATCCGCGATCGGGTCGCGGAAATCACCATCGACCGCCCGCCGGTGAACG
>CAIUPC010000611.1 GCA_903900905.1 uncultured Acetobacteraceae bacterium | reverse complement strand
ATCACCGGAAACGCCCGCCGCAGTCACATGGCGCGCTAGCGGTCCCGATGCGGCGCTGCTAAATTTAGATCCTGTTCCTGGCGGAGACTATCATGCGCTTGCGAGTTGCTTGTACGGCCCTGACCACAGCGGCCGCCATCATGGGGCTGGCCGCGTCGGCATCGGCTAATCTGATCATCACGCCCTATTTCGACAGCTCGGTCACGGCGCCGCAGCAGGCGAGCATCCTGACAGCGATTTCGTTCTATGAGACGAAGTTCCTCAATCCGGTCGATGTGAAGATCGAATTCATGACCAGCGGGTCCGGGGGATCAAGTAACACAGTCGGGTACTTGTTCACGTCCTCTTCGGTCCAGGCGGCGTTGACCTCCAACTCTCTCACCCATCCCGCCAATACCGTGCTCGCAAATGCCCTGCCCAATTTCACGTCGGGCAATACAGCGCCGCTCATGAAGGTGAACTCAGCCGACTGCCGTGCCCTCGGTGGCAACTGCGCTGGCACCATCGCCGGACAAGGGTCGGTGTCCCAAACAGGGTTGGATGCAATCATAACCGTGGGCGCCGGATTCTATGGCAGCTTGTCGGTGATCGAGCATGAAATCGACGAGGTCCTCGGCATAGGGGGGCCTGGCACGATCCTTGGGGGACAGCAGACCTTCAATGGTCTGGCAATCATCTCGATGCTGGACCCGTATCGGTATTCCGCGCCAGGCACCCCGAGCCTGACGCTGAGCGCATCGGCAACCTCCTATCTGTCGCTGAATCGCGGCGTGACCAGCGTCGCCAGCTTCAACCAATCGGGGACCGGCGATTACGGCGATTTCACGACATCACCGTGCTATGTACAGAGCTTTTCGACTTGTGGAAATCCGGCGCCCATCAGCCTCACCTCCCCCGAGGGGATCGCGCTCCAGCTCATCGGTTATAACGCCGCGCCGGAGCCTGTGACGCTGTCGATCCTGGGCCTGGGTCTCGCGGGCCTCGCCGGCCTGACCCGCCGTCGTCAGGCCGCATAATTCCAAAGCCTGAATTGGTGACGACGCCCTCTCCCACAGGGGAGAGGGCGTCGTCATCATTGCAGTGCCCCGGCCTCAGGCCGCCACCGCGACCCCTTCCGCCACCGTAAATGCCGCCTCGGTCTTCTCGCGGATTTCCGCGACCGTCACGCCCGGCGCGATATCCACCAGCCGCATCCCGCCATCCTTGCCCTTGGCCGCGATCTCGAACACGCCCAGTTCGGTGATCACCAGGTCAACCACGCCCGCGCCGGTCAGCGGCAGGTTGCAGCGCTTGAGCAGCTTGGGCTTGCCGCCCGCCGTGTGCTCCATCAGCACAACAACGCGGCGCACGCCGGCCACCAGGTCCATCGCGCCGCCCATCCCCTTGACCATCTTGCCGGGGATCATCCAGTTGGCCAGATCGCCATTCTCCGCCACCTGCAAGGCGCCGAGGATGGAGATATTGATGTGCCCGCCCCGGATCATGGCAAAGCTGGCGGCGCTGTCGAAGAAGCTGGTCGTCGGCAGCTCCGTCACCGTCTGCGTGCCGGCGAGGATCAGATCGGCGTCGTCCCCGCCTTCAAACGGGAACGGGCCCATGCCGAGCATGCCGTTCTCCGACTGGATCTGGATCGACATGCCGTCCGGCACATGATTGGCCACCAGCGTGGGGATGCCGATCCCGAGGTTGACGTAGAAGCCGTCTTGCAATT
>CAIUPC010000610.1 GCA_903900905.1 uncultured Acetobacteraceae bacterium | reverse complement strand
GGTAAGTCTGGCATGACCGTCGTGACCGAGGACCAGGATTTCGAAGTCCTGGCCCAGTTGGTTCCGGGGCTGAAGGTGCTGTTCTACGACCGGTCCGTCGGGGGTTGATTACCGTTACACCGACCCAGCCGCCCTCACCCCGCCAGTTCGCGTGACCGCCGTGTTGCCGCGGCAATTGCCTCGCTCATCGCCTTCGGAAACGCCCCCGGCTCCATCAGCACCCGCAGCGCCTCGGCCGTTGTGCCGCCGGGGCTGGTGACCGCGACGCGCAATGCCGCCGCGTCTTCGGGACTCGCCGCCAGCAACGCGCCCGAGCCGGACACCGTCTGCCGCGCCAGCAGCCGCGCCAAATCGGCAGGTATCCCCTGCTCGATCGCGGCCGCTTCCATCAGTTCCGCCAGCAGGAACACATAGGCCGGGCCGGAACCGGACACGGCGGTCACGGGGTCGAGCAGGCCCTCATCATCGGTCCAGGCCACGGTGCCAATGGCTTGCAGGAGCCGATCGCAGAGCGCCCGTTGTTCAGCGGTGACGGCGGCGTTCGGGCAACCGACGGTCACACCCTGGCGCACGGCGGCGGGGGTGTTGGGCATGGCGCGCACGACTGCGGCGTTGTCCCCGATCAGCTTGCTGATCCCGGCGATGGTGCGCCCGGCCATGATGGACAGGAACACCGTCTTGCCCGCGAACCGGGCATAGGCCGGCAGGGTGTCGTTGGCACTCTGCGGTTTCACCGCCAGCACCACCGCGGCGGGGACAAAACCCTCCGGGATGGCGGCGGGATTGGTCAGCACCGTCATATCCGCCCCGGCGAACCCGGCCGCCTGCGGCGCCGGATCGACCGCGAAGGACGGTGCCAGGCCTTGTTCCCGCCATCCGGACAGCATCGCGCTGCCCATGCGGCCGCAGCCAACGAGAAGGATCGCGGGAATTTGGTTATCGGTCATGCTTCGCCCACACACTCCAGCATCGCGGCTTGCAATGCATCCGCCGGGGTTTTGCCACCCCAGAGCACGAACTGGAAGGCCGGGAAGAATCGCTCACACTCGGTGATGGCGATATCGATCATATCCTCAAGGCTTTCCGCGGAGGCGCCGGGCGCGCCGCGCAGCAGCACGGAGTGGCGGAAGACCGGCATGCCGTCGTCAGACTCCAGGCCAAAATGCCCGATCCACAGGCGCTCGTTCGCCAGAGCGAGCAGCTCGTATAGCGAACCCCGCATTTTCTCCGGCACTTTCAGGTCGAAGGCACAGCTGAAGTGCATGGCGCTGATTTCATAGGACCAATTGAAGTAGAGGCCGTAATCGCACCAGCGGCCGGGCGCTTCGGCGGCCATTTCGTGATCGCTGCGCCGATCGAATACCCAATCGTTGTTGGTGACGATCTGCTCCATGACGTCGAGCGGATTGGCGGACGCTTCGTGCGTGGTGGTCAGGGACACTGACATCAGGGGTCTCCCGCGGGAAGGAAGGCCGAGCGTGACGCTTCGCCCAAGGTGGTCATGAATCCGAAATATAGTGGATTCGCCCGGGGTTAGCCACGAGGTCTAGCGTATAGAGGTGTCCGGCCGCGCCGCAAGGCTGGATTTGGTGGGGGGCAGGAGGATCGCATCTGGCTGTCGGGGAAGCGCGACCCGCGTAAAAACCGTCATCCCCGGGCTTGTCCCGGGGACCGAGGTTTCCGCCGCTGCCGCGATTGGTCCCCGGGACAAGCCCGGGGATGACACTGAGGGTTCGACAGCGGTGCACGTCGATCCCAATGCGATCACCCTGTGTACGGCCGGCACCGGGGTCAGCCGATGGGATCAAGCCCCAAATCACCCGTTTTCGGACACCGCCTCCAGCGCCGCCACCCGTGCCTCCAACGCCGCCAGGCGGTCGGCCATCGCGGCCAGCGCGACGTCCGCCGCCTCCTGGCCCGCCCTGGCGTTGGCGGCGAGTTCGGACATCGCATCCAACTCATCACGGCGCACAAGATCGAGCTTGCGGATCGTCTCATCGATCCGCGCGCGGACCATCGCCTCGCCTTCCTCCCGCAATCCGGCCAGAGCGGAGATCGCGCCACCGGCTACGCCAGCAAGGTCGTCGAAAATGCGCGGACGGTCGGTCATGTGGCAGGCTCCTGTTGGTACGGCGGCGGCAGCCCCCTATAAACCCTTCCCATGATCCTGGTCACTGGCGGCGCCGGCTTTATCGGCTCAATTCTTCAAGCGGCCCTCGTTCGGCGGGGGCACGAAACCGTGGTTGTCGATACCCTGGGGTCCGAGGGGAAATGGCGCAATCTCGCCAAGCACCCGCCGTCCCGCGTGGTCGCGCCCGCGGATCTGAAGGCGTTTCTCGCCACGCATCCGCCGCTGGAGATGGTCTTCCATCTCGGCGCCATCAGTTCGACCACCGCCACCGATGCCGATGAGACCTGG
>CAIUPC010000609.1 GCA_903900905.1 uncultured Acetobacteraceae bacterium | reverse complement strand
GGTCGGCATCCACGACTTTGCAGCGTTAGACAGGAGAAAGGCGTGGGTGCCGACCTGCGTCGGCATGACGGGTAACGATTGCCGGTACGTCATTCATTTTACCGGTTGGTATAAGCCCCCGCTTCGCTGGATCGCGGCCACAGCATCCATAGGGCCGCGACGAGTTGCGCGGCCATGGTCAGGCCCAGCGCCCAGCCATAACCGGCCGACGCCCAACCGCCACTCGCGGTTCGCGGCCAAAGGTCGAGCACCCAGCCAATCGCGTTCTGCAGCAGGAATACCACCAGCAGCATCGAGAAATTGATGGCCGTGCCGACCCGCCCGGCGAGCGTGGCCGGGAACTGCTGCGCCAATGCCGCATAGGCCGTCGGACCGGATGAGCTGACAAATGCGAACAAAAACCAGAACGCGCCAATCGCGGCGGCGCCGGGCCAGGGGTTGAACAACAGCAGCCCCTGCGTCGCCCAAAGCCCGGCCATGCCGATGAGGGGCACCGTCATCGGGTTGTAGCCGCGCCGGCTCAAGCCCGAGGCCGCCTGCCCGGTCAGCAAGCTGCCGGCGGTCATGCCGAGGGCGAAGGCCAGCAACAAGGTCGCGCGGGCCGTGCCCTCAAAACCGCCGACATCGCGCAGCCAGGGCCCGGCCCAGAGCCCGCCATAGGTGAAGTTCAACCCCGATAGCAGCGTGATCGATGGCGCGATTCGCATGAACGCCGGATGACGGAAGATCGCGCCGTATTCCACGATCTCCGCCCACAAGCCCCGGCGCGGTGCCGGGGAGACGGGGCGTTCCGGCACGCTGACACTGATCCAGACCGAAACGCAGGCCGCGATCCCGGCCAGCACCAGAAACAGCCCGCGCCAACCAACCAGCGGCAGTATTTGCTGCGCCGGCAGAGTCGCCGCCATGCCCCCGAAGGAGGCGACGAAGACCCCCAGACCGGTCCGCCCGGCCACCCGGTCGCGCGGCAGCCACTGCGTATGGGCTGTCAGCATGGCGATCATGCCGACGCTGACTCCCAGGCCGGTGACAAGCCTGCCAATCGCCAGGCCGGCGATGCTGGAGGAGGTCGCGCACAACACGAACCCCACGCAGGCCACCAGCGCGAGGACGCGTTGCACCCGCCGCACCCCGAACATGTCCAACGCCAGCCCCACCGGCAGTTGCGCGAGCGCGTAGGAAGCGAAGAAGGTCGCGGCGAGCAGGCCAAGCTCGGTCGCGCTCAGTCCGAACTCCAACGCCAAAGCGGGGCCGATGGTGGCGATCAAAGCGCGGGAGGCCTGATTAACCACGTTCACGCCCGCAAGCGGGAGCGTCAGGCGGGCGAAACGGGCGGCATGGGGTGGGGTGGTCATCAAAGGTAGATACGCAGGGACCGGGCGGAAGTCACGCCAACGCAGGGAGATCGCATAGGACCTCCCGGGCAGCCGGCACGCGCGTAGAAACCGTCATCCTTGGGCTTGTCTCGAGGATGATGGTCTTTGACACCAACCCACCCTAGGCAATCACCCTGGGGCCAGCGGGATTCCCGTTGACAGGAATGCCGGGCTCCCGGCAAGGTCGAGGCATGGTTCGCTGCCTCCGCGCCCGTCTGGCCTCCAAAAAACCGCCCGCTTCGGGGGGATAAGGGTCCGCGCGCGCTGTTTGACAGTGTTCCAAGACGACATCCAACCCCGCCGGTTCCGACGGGGTTTTTCTTTGCGCATCCCGTCTCCGGCCTTCCCTTCAGGAGATCTCGATGCCGACCGAACATTCTATCCCGCGGGGCCTGTGGCTGCCGCTGATCACGCCCTTCCGCGATGGCGCGCTGGACGAGGCGTCCTTGCGCCGCATGATCGCCCATTACAGCCAGCAGCCGGTGGACGGGCTGATCCTCGCCGCCACCACCGGGGAGGGGCTGACCATCGACGATGACGAGGCCGCGCGGCTGGTCGATGTCGCGTGGGACGCGCTGACCGGGCCGATGCCCTTGTATCTGGGCCTGTGTGGCAGCGACACGCGCAAGGGGGTGAAGGCCCTGGCGCGCACGGCGCGCTGGCCGATCGATGGGTATTTGATTGCGTGCCCTTATTATTCACGGCCGTCGCAAGCCGGATTGTTCCAGCACTTCACCGCCTTGGCAGACGCCACCGATCGGCCTGTCATGATCTATAATATTCCGTACCGGACCGGCGTGAATATGGGCAATGAAACCATGCTGCGGCTGGCGGAGCACCCCAATATCATCGGCGTCAAGGATTGCTGCGCGGATGCCACGCAATCGTTCGAATTGTTGCGGGATCGCCCGGCCGGGTTCTCGGTTCTGACCGGGGAGGATGCGTTGTTCTACACCGCCCTGACGCAAGGGGCGGATGGGGGCATCCTCGCTTCCGCGCATATCGAGACAAAGGCTTTCGCCGCCATCCGCGATCGGCTGCTGGGTGGCGATCAGGCGGGGGCGCTGGTGGATTGGCGGGCGCTGTCCTGGCTGCCCAAGCTGCTGTTCGCGGAGCCGAACCCGGCGCCCATCAAGGAATGGCTGCGGCAGACGGGGCTGATTGACAGCGCGGAGCTGCGGCTGCCGATGACCGGGGTCAGCCCGGCTTTGGCGGAACGGATCGCAGCGGCGATTGGGGGGGCTTTCAGGGTTTGAAACTCAGGCCCCGAAACACACCGGCCAGCGGCACCGCGATATCGAGGCCGGGGATCGCCAGTTCACCGCTTGTGTGCACGCTGGCGATCCAAGGGCCACCGGGTTCGCGGCGCAGCACGGTCGCCGCGGCCACCGCACCTGGGGATCATCTTCCACTCGAATTTGGCCTCCTGCCGATTTTCCCAGGCCAGGACGCTGTCCGTGGTCAAGGGACGGTCGAGAACCGTGTCCATGGGGACAGCCTATCCGAGTTCAGGCGTTCGGGCTTCGCCCATCACGCGGCGAGCGGGCGGGGTTCGATCCGTTCGAGCTGCGCCGCGATTTTGCGGCGCTGGGCCAATAGGTCGTGATCGGATTGCAGGCCAAGCCAGAAACCATCGGATAACCCGAAATACCGGGCCAACCGAAGGTCCGTGTCGGCGGTCACCGCGCGTTTCCCCAGCACGATTTCGTTGATCCGCCGCGGCGGCACCCCGATCGCACGGGCCAGCCCGTTCTGGGTCAATCCGAAGGGTTCGATAAAATCCAACAGCAGGATGTCCCCGGGCGTCGGATTGGGGATCTCTTCAATGGTAATCGACGATTTCGACATGGTCCGGGCCTCCCTGTGTCCAAACAAAACAAATGCGCCATTGCTGATTGATCCGAATACTGTGCTGACCAGCACGATCACCCTTCAAGGCTTCGAGGCGGTTGTTCGGCGGCACCCCGAGATCACCGATCACTTTGGCATTATGCAAAATCCGCAATTTCCGGAGCGCGGTCTGTTGGATATCCTGCGGCAGGCTCCTGCTGAAGCGCCCCTGCCAGATATGTTCAGTCTCGGCGGATCGGAAGCCGACGATCATCGCGTCCCTATACCGTTATGCGTTATGATTGACAAGGGTTAATACCCACAGCTGCCACCGCTACCGCCTCCCCGTCGGTACCCGGTTGAACGGCATCCCCTTATCCTCGCGGATATCCGCCGGCAGGCCCATCACCCGTTCGGCGATGTTATTGCGCAGAATCTCGTCCGAACCGCCGGCGATGCGCAGGCTCGGCGACGTCATCAGCGCCGACTGGAACATGGCATAGGCCTCGACCAGATCGTCATCGACGACCAGCCCGGCCTCC
>CAIUPC010000608.1 GCA_903900905.1 uncultured Acetobacteraceae bacterium | reverse complement strand
GGCCATGGCAGAACTTGTCCGGTGCGCAGAGTTGGTCTCGACACCCGGTTCTTGCGTGATTCCAGACGGTTATGCCATGGTCGCCAGCGAATCCCGGCTATGCGTTTGAATAAGATGGGCTAGGTGGTCCGACTGGCAAGCAATCTCTTAAGGCCGAGGCGGTGAGTTTCGAGAAACGGACCTTGCAGCGGTGCGGAGTGCCAGACTCCGGCTCGTTACCTCCAGATCCCGGACCATGGGTAGCCTGTTTGGCCGCTGAATATGAAGGACAACGAATCCTATGGCTGTCTCGTTTAAGTGGGCCATCGGCCGAAGAGGCAAGACGGCCTGTAGAACAACATGTGGCGTTGCAACATGATCTTCAGTCGCTCGGGTTCCTCCCACAGGCCGCTGCGGTAGATGGAGTGTACGGAGACGCTACACGGTCCGCGATACTCGCGTGGCAAAAAGCACAGGGGACCGCGTTGAACGGCTTCCTTGACAACGCCGACTCTGCGAGGCTCGAGCAGCAGGCGATGCTGGCAAAGCCGTTGCCAGAGTCGCCTGCAGCGCCCCCATTTGGCACGTCGGCATCGACGGGCAAAGTACCCATTTATAAGGAAAGAATTCAGTTCGGGCGATACGCTGGCGCGACAGCATTTGTGGTCGGAAGCCAAGGCGAAGGTACGACAAATGCTTCGATTCAGATCCTAATGGATTGGGACAGAGAGGTACTGGCCTGTTCAGATGAATATCTGACCTATACCCCTGGCGAGAAAAACCAAGACGGATATGTACGTTGCATATCTTATGCGAAGGAACATTTTTCTGGTCCCGAGGTAAAGACTGCCCGAGCTAATTGCCAGACCGGCGAAATGTGGAGCTTTTGGGCGTCCGCGCCCCGATTCTATGTCGGTCAAATTAGGCAAACATTAAAAGACGGCGTGGATAGTAGGGAAGAGACCTATTACGATCATGTTTTTGAATTTGAGGGGTTCCGAATACCCCAGATAGGAGCCACAAACGTGGGAATTGATGGTGATAATTTCCGCCGACTCTGCCCCGTGTCCTTTACCGGGCCACCCAAAACTAATCTACAAGATCTGGATCTTAGCATCGATTGTAACGGAGAACTAGCGGATGCTCAGCGCGTGGCTACCGAGGTCGGGGTCGGTCACGTCCTAAACATCAAAATCATTGACGCGTGGGATGTGAAAGCTGAGCCGTCCTCGGCTTATGAAGCCAATTGCTCTGCTAGGATTATGTTTAATACCGGTGAGAGAGCGAGGTTGGAATATAAGAAAATCCCGCTGCATGGGAAGTATTTCATTCAAACACGGATCGTCCACTATTAGCCTCACTTCCCGAAACCCGAGCAACCGACAATCTAGCTGAAATATCGCAGAATCGTTCGGGCTGTTCAGGCCCACTTGCGGTACGAATTACCGGCTTGGGGTTCAGGGCGGGGCTCAATGGTAGGTAAGCCCATATCCCGGTTGCCGGATCACAACACCGGGGGGCTATGCCGCCGCCCGATCCCGCCGCATCCGCTCCCGCACCGCCTGCGCCAGTAGCCCGCACCGGGAATAGCCGGTGCGGGAGGCATAGCGTTCCATCGCCGCCAGCAGATCCTCCTGCAGCGTGATATTCACCCGCACCGACCGCCCCGGCGGGTCGGCCCGTACCAGCACGCGGGCGACCTCGATCACATCCGACTCTCGCGGGATGGCATCCAGGGCGGAGGGGGGCGGGATGGGATCGCCATGCTCGGCCGCCAGATCGATATGGGCCTGCAAAGCTTCCTCCGCGTTTTCAGCCGCGTCCTGCACCGTGGCGCCGGCGCTGGTGCAACCCGGCAGGTCGGGGAAGAACACGCCATAGCCATCCGCGGCTCGTTCGATGATGGCGGGGTAGTAGCGGGCCATGGTCAATCCTTTCGCAGCGCGATACCGGACTGCCGCGCGATGCTCCTGAGAGTCCCAGGAGGGATATCCTTGGTGGGATGCGCGACCGTCGTGGTGCCGGGGCGGTCGGGATGGCGGAAATGGTGATGGCTTCCGGTCACGCGGACCAGGGTCCATCCCGCTTCCTCCAACAGGCGAATCACCGTGCGGCTATCCATGTGTATTTATCCACACTTCGGGGTTCTCGGGCAATGCTTCTATGGGCCGCGATGGCTTACACCACCCAAAGCTGTGCCACCGCCGCAAAGTCCCGGATGCTCCGGTCCGCCGTTGCCAGGGTCATATCCTGCCGCATCGCCTGCGCCACGAGCAGCCGATCAAAGGGGTCGCTGTGATCCCAGATCAGATCGCCGGCCTGCTCGGCATCGCCGGGCAGCACGGGCAAAGCATGGAACCCGTTGGCCCCGATCGCGGCGGCGGCCGAACCATTGAAACGCAGCTTGCCAAGGCGCCGTTTGATCGCGATCTCCCAGACGGAGGCCGCGCTCACGAAGATGTTGTTCTCCGGCCGGGCGATGGCATCCAAAGCGTGGCCCGGCAGCGTCTGCCCGCCTTGATCCCACCAGAGGAAGACATGGGTATCGAGCAGCAGGTTCACGCGTCGTCGCCGAACATCCCTTCGATCCGCGGATCCGGCGCGTCGAAATCGGGCGCGATCCAGGCCACGCCCATCGCATTGGCCGGCACCCGGCGTGCGCCGCGCGCAGCGATCGGCATCAACCGGGCGAGTGGGACGCCGCTCTTGGAGATGACAATTTCCTCCCCGGCGGCGGCGCGGTCGACAAGGCCCGAGAGGTGGGTTTTGGCATCATACAGGCTGACGAACTGCGACATGGGGCACCCTTGACCAGTTTGACCAACCCTACTGCCCGGACGGTCCGGAGTCAAAGTCTGCGCGCCCCTCCCGCTTGCCGCTTGGCGCGAAATGCCGAACCGCCTACCAACAGGGGATGGAGCCAGGCCGCACCACCATTCACGCCAACCGATCCGCTGGTCGAAACGATGCGGCCGAATACGCGGCAAGACCCCTACGCCGTGAGAATGCCGCACAATCGGCCCTGGCGCTCAACGCAAGACCGCGCCCTGGCCTGACGGCCGTCGCCAAGGCCGACACACCCGAGACCGGCAGCGCGACGCCTGGCAACGTCAGCAAAACCCCTTACGCCGTGAGAATCACCAACGGCACATCCACGCCGGTGCCGAGGGGGATGGTCGTGCGGTGGCGGGCAGCCGGTTCCCCTCGCCGCAGCACGCCACCAGCGCCGAAACCACGGCAAAACCTCATACGCCGTGAGATTGGCAGCGCGTCGCGCGGCAACGTCAGCAATACCCCTTACGCCGTGAGAATCGCCAACGGCACGGTCTTAGGCCGGCTGGTGTTGACACTGACTCACCGACGGCTCCCTCACTTCGTCATGCCGACGGAGGTCGGCATCCACGCCTTCGCAGTGTTTAACAGGGCAAAGGCGTGGATGCTGACCTGCGTCAGCATGACGCGGGGGTGGCCGCCAGTACGTCAATCTTTACGCCGGTTGGTCTTAGGCCGGTGGGCCGAAAAATCCACGACGGTGCCGAGGGGGAGCCTCGGGACAGGCCCAAGGATGACGGGTGGGCGGGGGCGCGCGACTGGTTCCCCTCACCGCACCACGCCAGCCACGCCGCAAGCACGGCAAAACCCCTTACACCGTGAGCGTGTGGGCGCCGGTGCCTCATAGACCCATGACAGCTGGACGGCATGCTCTGGCATTGCGGCGGGATTCGGCTAACCTCTGCCTCAATTATTCTGGACAACACGAGGAATACGCCATGCGGCGACGCACGCTTCTCCAAACCGCCGCCGCCACGGCGCTGCCCACCCGATTCGCAATCGGGCAGGGAACCGGCGCCGGCACCAACAAGCTGATGCGCTATATCCCGACGCAGGAATTGTCGGTGCTCGACCCGTCCTGGACCACGACGCAGGTCTCCATCACCCACGGCTACTATGTGTTCGACACGCTCTTCGCGCTCGACGAGAATCAGAAGCCGCAGATGCAAATGGCGGAGACGGCGACCGTCTCTGACGACGGGCGGACCTGGGACATCAAGCTGCGGGACGGCCTGACCTTCCATGACGGGGAAAAGGTGCTGGCCCGCGATGCCGCCGCCAGCCTCAAGCGCTGGGCCGCGCGCGATGTCTATGGCCAGACGCTGAACGCCTTCGTCGAATCCTTCGGCAGCGCCGACGACCGCACCATCCGCATCAAGCTGAAATCGGCGTTCCCGCTGATGTTGGACGCGCTGTCCAAGCCCAACGGCATGCTGCCAGTGGTCATGCCGGAGCGCCTGGCCAATACCGAACTCACGAAGCCGAACGTCGAAATGGTGGGATCCGGCCCGTACCGGTTCCTGAAGAATGAGTTCATTCCCGGCGGCGGTGTGGCTTACGAGAAGTTCAAGGGCTACGTGCCGCGCAACGAGAAGCCCTCCTGGGCCTCCGGCGGCAAGCACGCGCATATCGAGCGGATTGAGTGGAAAATCATCAATGACGCCTCCACCGCCTCCGCCGCCTTGCAAAAGGGCGAGATCGACTGGTGGGAACAGGCGCAGCCCGACTTGTTGCCGATCCTGCGGAAGAACCCGGATTTGACGGTGACGAATTTCAACCCGGTCGGGTTCTTCGGCACGATGCGGTTCAATCATCTCCAACCGCCCTTTGATAATCCCGCCATCCGCCGCGCCGTCCGCCTGGGCATGAACCAGGACGATTACATGAGCGCGGTGACCGGCAACGATTCGTCCATCTACCGCACCTGCAAGGCGCTGTTCCCCTGCGGCACGCCCTATGGGGAGGAACTGGGCACCGCCGGCATGACCGGCGACGTCGCCGCCGCCCGCGCTGCTTTGAAAGCCGCCGGCTACAAAGGCGAGAAGGTCGTGATCCTCAATCCAGCTGAGGTCGCCACCATCGCCCCCTTCGGCCAGGTCACCTTCGACTACCTCAAGCAGATCGGCATGAACGTCGAGATGCAGGAGATGGACTGGAATACCCTGGCGCAGCGCCGCACCAAGACGGATCCGGTCGACAAGGGCGGCTGGTCGATTTTCCATAACTGGTGGCTGGGGACCTCGTTCTCCAACCCCGCGATTTCGGTTGTGCTGCGCGGCCTTGGCGCCAAAGGCTGGGCCGGCAGTTTCTCCAACGACAAGATCGAGGCGTTAACCGCCGATTGGACCATCGCGCCGGGTGATGATGATCGCATGCGGCTGGCACGTTTGATCCATCAGGAGGCGCTGGAGGCGGTGCCAACCGTCGTGCTGGGCCGGTTCTTCATCCTGTCGGCGCATCGCAAGGGGCTGAAGGGGCTGTTGCAGGGAACGGCGCCCTTCCCGTGGAACCTGTCCTGGGCGTGAGGGTGAGCGTTTGCCACGCGATCTTGCGGCTGACGGCGTTTTCCGCCGGTTTAGCGGGATCTGGCGTGGCTCTGTCAGCCGCGTCAGCCCGGTCATAATGGTCCCAACAGCGCGCGGCCGATGAAGATTCTCTTGTTCGGTAAAACCCGCACGATAACCCGATTGACCGAGGATATCGAACGCGACCTCAATCTCGCCGGGCACGAAGTCCGCCTGTTTTCCTACCGGAGCACGAAGCTCGAAAAGTTCGCCGAACCATGGCTTCTCTCACCGAATCTGGGCGTGCCGCTGGCGAAGCTGATGGTCCGGGCCGTATCGCGGTTCGTCCCCGACCTGATCCTGGCGATCGGCCCGTTCCATTGGCTGCCGCCGGCGGTTTTCGATACGGTGGCGGCAATGCCCGGGCGGCCACCGATGGTGGCCTGGATCGCCGATAAATTTGGTCCAGAGGCGAAGCCGGCGGCCCGGCCGTTTGATTTGATCGCCTATTCGGATTCCGGGCTGTTACCGTTGCACAGGCAGTTTGGTTTTCGCCCCGCCAGTACATTTTCACCGCTGGCCGCGGCCCGCGACCGGCGGGG
>CAIUPC010000607.1 GCA_903900905.1 uncultured Acetobacteraceae bacterium | reverse complement strand
GGCGGAGCAGCCCCACTAGGTGCGCCTGGTCCGCCCACGGGTCCGGCCGATGGCCGGCCCGAGGACAGGCTCCGGCGGATCACCCACGACTTGTTGCTCTGATCTGCAAAGTCGTGGGTGGCGGGCCTGCGCCCGCCATGACGGTAGGGAGCGGCCGGTACGTCAACGTCAAGGAGGATTGGGAGAACATCAGGGGCCTTTGATGTTGACTCTTCGGGCGCGCAGTAACCGTCATGACGGGTTTGCGACGTCGAAGGGGTAAAATCCTGGCCCCAGGTATCACCCGACCGGTAGCGCCTCGCCCGCGAAAAACCGGCGGGGATTGTCGTCGAGCATCGAGAAAATCTCCGCGTCTGACAGGCCACGCTCACGCAGCATCGGCACGAAGTCGGTGAACAGATAGGTGTAGGGCGGCGGCCAGGTACCCTCGGCTTTCATGGCGTCAATCTTCGCCTGTTCCTCCGGCGGCACCTGGCGGGCGAACTTGCCGAACCAGCCGCAATGGCGATCCTGCGACATCATGATCTGGGCGCGGTGGCCGGCGCGGACGAGGGTGACGAGGTTATCGGCGCGGGTCTCGTCCGGCATGTAGCGATGCAGGCCAATACGATCAAACCCAATATACACCCCGCCATCCACAACCCGTTTCTGATACGCCGGGTCGGCGTTGCCGCAGCAATGCCCGATCAGGCACTGGTGCGCCGCCACGCCATTCCCCTTGAACGCCGCGATCTGATCCATCGCGCCGAACCCATCCTGGGTATGCGTGATGATCGGCACGCCCGTCGCCTTCTGCGCCATGGACGCGGCATCCAGGAATTTCATTTCCAGCGGGGTGATCGTCGGCGCGCCCGTGGCGACCTTGATGGCGCCAGCGCGCACGCCGGTGGTGCCGATGCCCTTCTCGATCTCGCGGATGTAGAGTTCGGCGATTTCCTCGGTCGTGCGGGCGCGCCAGTAAATGGGCAGGCCCATCGCCTCGAAATAGAAGCCGGTGGTGCAGACCACGTTCATTTCGGACTTCTCGGCGATTTCCTTCATCAACGCGGCGTCGCGGCCGAGCTCGATCGGGCAGGGGTCGACGAAGGTGCGCACGCCGTGCTCGACCCGCAATTGGGTCAGGCGCTTCACCGCTTCTTGCACAAAGCCGGGCCGATCGAAGGTGACGCCGGAGTCGTATTCGGCGCCGGAGAAGGCGATGTACAGGTGTTCGTGCATCAGCGTACGGCCGAGCTGGTCGAGCGCGACCGGGCCGGTAACAGTTTGAACTGCCATGATTTCCTCCAATTATGGGCGGCGTGTGGCCGCGTTTGGCTCAGCGTAGGGCGCGCAGGCGATCGGGGACCTGGGCGATGGCGTCCAGTCCGACATTGGCGAAAGCGAGGCGCAAATGCCGTTCCTGGCCCGGCCCGAAGAAGGGGCCGACGAGGGAGACCAGGCCGCATTGGGTCGCCAGGGCTTCCCCGACCGCCATGGCGTCGGGGCCGTCCTCGGGGATGCGGATATAGGCGAAATAGGTGCCGAGCGCGTCGATGCGCCAATCCTGAAGCTGGCCCACGCCATCGCGGAAGACCCGGGCGCGTTCGGCGATGATGGCGCGGTTGCCGGCTTTCCATTCAGCCAGATTGTCGATCGCCCAGGTCAGGCCGGGCAGCGGCCCGCGCGGCGGGCAGATCTGCATGGTGTCGAGCACCTTGTTCAGCTCGGTGCGCACGCGGGGGCCGCAGACCATGGCGCCGACCCGATGGCCGGCGACGCAATAGGCTTTGGAGAAGGAATAGAGGTGGATGACGCCATCCCGCCAGGCCGGGTCCTGGAACAGGTGATGCGGCGGCAAGGCGGTTTCCGGCAGGAAGTCGCGGTAGGATTCGTCGACGATCAGCCAGATGCCGCGCTCCCGGCAGAGGGCGGCGAAGCGGGCGATGACCTCGGGCGGGTAGACCGCGCCGGTGGGGTTGTTGGGGCTGATCAGCACGATTGCGCGGGTTTTGGGCGTGAGCAGCGCGGCGGCGCGCTCGGGGTCGGGGATGAACCCGTCCTCGGCGCGGCAGGGCAGCGGCAGCGGCTCCAGCCCTTGCATGGTCAGGGCCATGGCGTTGTTGAAATACCAGGGCACCGGCAGCATGACCTGATCGCCGACACCGCAGAGCACGGTCATGGCCATGGTAAACGCGAGATTGGCACCGGCGGTGATGGCGACGTCGCCGGCCCCGATATCGGCGCCATAGACGCGGTTGATATCGGCCGCGAGGGCGGATCGCAGCGCTTCGTCCCCATCGATTGTGCCGTAGCGGGCCTGAATGGGGGACTCCGCGCCCTCCGCCAGCCTGGCGGCGAGATCGGGGTGGGTTGGGTAACCGGGCACCGCCTGGGTCAGGTCGATGGCGGCGCCGGCACGGCCGTCATAATTGGCGGCCCAGGCCTTGGCGGTGGGGATCGGGGCGGCAAAGGTCGCGCGGATGCGCGGGGAGAGCGGGGGGAGGGTCATAGGCCGCATTGTGATGGGATATCGCGGGGCTGGAAAGACGCTGCCCGTTTCCGTCTCACTATCCCCCTTCAGCGGGTGCGAACCAAAGCTGTGCGATCGAGTGGCGACCGAAGAAAAATGCTCCCCCTCCCCTTGCGGGAGGGGTGGGGGGAGGGGTGAAACCGCAAGGACCGTGCCTTTGCACCCCTCCCCCCACCCCCTCCCGCAAGGGGCGGGGGAGAGTCGTACGCATAGTCGTGCCAACGGCTCCCTTACGCACAACTTTGGTTCGCCCCCTTCAACACCCCTCTTCAACACCCCTCTGGCGCGCTTCCCCGCCGCGCGCCACAATTGCGGCTTGTAGCAACCGACGGAACAGCATGAGCGCCTCGCACGCCACCACCGCCCCCAGCATGTTGCCATTGGGGGACTCGGCCCTGGCCGCGCGGTTGCGCCGCGAGATTCAGGGGGCCGTGCTCTTCGACCGGGCCAGTCGCGGCCGCTATGCCACCGACGCCTCCATCTATCAGGTGGAACCGCTCGGCGTGATCGTGCCGGAGACGACCGAGGATGTGGTCGCGGCCCTGGCTATCGCGCGGGAGGAAGGCATTCCCGTGCTGCCCCGCGGCGGCGGCACCAGCCAATGCGGGCAGACAGTCAACCGGGCGCTGGTGATCGATTGCTCCAAGCATTTGCGGCGGGTGTTGCATGTCGATCCCGTCGCCCGCATTGCGTTGGTGGAGCCGGGGCTGGTGCTCGGGCATCTCAATAAGGCCGTCGCCGAACACAAGCTGTTCTTCCCCGTCGATCCCTCAACGCATGCCCGCTGCACGATTGGCGGCATGGCGGGGAACAACTCCTGCGGTTCGAAATCCATCCGCTACGGGCTGATGGCGGATAATGTGCGCGCTATCGACGCCATCCTGGCCGATGGGTCCCGCCACACATTCGGTGCCATTCCCGACAATCTCGGCCCGGAAGTCCCCGCCAACATCGCGGCTCTGCTCCAGACCTTGCGCACCCTTGGCGCCACCGAGGCCGAGGAAATCGCCGCCCGCTTCCCGAAACAGCTGCGCCGTGTCGGCGGCTACAATATCGACACCCTGACGCCCGCCGCGCGAGAAGCCGGGCGCGCCAATCTGGCCCGGCTGCTGGTGGGGTCGGAGGGGACGCTGGCCTTCTCCGCCGCGCTGGAACTGACGCTGCACCCGATGAAGCCGCGCAAGGTGCTGGCGATCTGCCAGTTCGCCACCTTCCGCAAGGCGATGGAGGCCTCCCGCCATATCGTCGGCCTGGATCCGGAAGCGGTGGAGCTGGTCGATCGCACGATGATCGACCTCGGCCGCAGTATTACCATTTACCGCAAGACCATCGACCGGATGCTGATCGGGGAGCCGGACTCGCTGCTGATCGTCGAGTTCCACGGCCATGAGGATGGCCCGCTGCTGGCGAAGCTGAACGAGCTGGAACAGCTGATGGGCGATCTGGGCTCGCCGCATGTCGTGCGCGCGGTCGATGCCGGGTTCCAGGCCGATATCGCGCAGGTGCGCGAGGCCGGACTTAATATCATGATGTCGATGAAGGGGGACGGCAAACCGGTCTCGTTCATCGAAGATTGCGCCGTCGATCTGGAGGACCTGGCCGATTACACGGAACGGCTGAACGACGTCTTCGCGAAATACGACTCCAAGGGCACCTGGTACGCGCATGCCTCCGTCGGCTGCCTGCATGTCCGGCCGGTGCTGAACATGAAAGACCCGGCCGACGTCGCCAAGATGCGGGCGGTGGCGGAAGAAACCTTCGCCCTCGTGCGCGAATACAAGGGCTCCCATAGCGGTGAGCATGGCGACGGGCTCGTACGCAGCGAGTTCCACACGCAGATGTTCGGTGAGCGGATCGTGCGGGCCTTTGAAACCGTGAAGGACGCCTTTGATCCCACCGCGATGCTGAACCCCAATCGCATCGTGCGCCCGCCGGCGATGGATGATCGCACGCTGCTGCGCTATGGGCCGGGCTACGCGGCCTCTCCCGATTTCACCCCGAAACTGGACTGGTCGGACCATCCGGGCGCGCTCGGCGGCATGCTCGGCGCGGTCGAGATGTGCAACAACAACGGCACCTGCCGGGCCTTCGACGCCAATGTCATGTGCCCGAGCTACCGGGTCACCCGCGACGAAAAGGACCTGACCCGCGGCCGCGCCAATACGCTGCGCCTGGCGCTGACGGGGCAGTTGGGATCGCAGGCCATGGCCTCGGACATGATGGCCGAGACCATGGCGCTGTGTGTGTCGTGCAAGGCCTGCCGCCGGGAATGCCCGACCGGCGTCGATATGGCCAAGATGAAGATCGAGGTTCAGGCGGCGCGCGCCGATAAGCATGGCGTCAAATGGCGGGAGTCGGTGATCGCGGAACTGCCGCGCTATGCGCCGATCGTCAGCCGCGTCCCGGCCCTCGCCAACCTCCGCAACACCGTCCCGGCCCTCCGCCGCCTCACCCAGCGCATCTTCGGCCTCTCCGCCGATCGGCCGCTGCCGGAATGGAGCGCGGAGCGGTTTCTGGATTCGGAGGCCGAGGCTGCCGCGCCCGCGAACCCGAAAGGCGACGTGCTGCTGCTGGCGGACACCTTCAACCGCTATTTCGAACCCGAGAACCTGCGCGCCGCGCTGCGGGTGCTGGCGGCCGCTGGTTATCGCGCGATCGTGCCGGCGACCAAGGGACGACCGCTCTGCTGCGGCCGCACCTTCCTCTCGGCCGGGATGGTGGATAAAGCCCGCTCCGAAGCCGGCCGCACGATGCGGCGTTTGGCGGGCGATTTGCCGGTTATCGGCCTGGAACCCTCCTGCCTGATGACTTTGCGCGATGAGTTCCGCTCCCTGCTGCCGGGTGCGGAAAGCGCCGCGCTGGCCGGGCGGGCGATGCTGCTGAGCGAGTTTCTGGCGAAGGAAAAGCCGGATATGGGGTTGAAATCACTTGATGTGACCGCGCATGTGCATGGGCACTGCCACCAAAAGAGCTTCGGCGCGTTCCCGGATGCTATTGCGTCCCTGAAGCAAGTGCCGGGGATGACGGTCAAACCGGTCCAGTCGTCCTGCTGCGGCATGGCCGGCGCTTTTGGGTATCAGACGGAAACGCAGGACACGTCGCGGGCGATGGCGGAAGCGGGGCTGCTGCCGGCGGTGCGCGCCGCCGCGGCCGAAGACGTGATCGTCGCTGATGGCACATCCTGCCGCCACCAGATCCGCGACCTCGGCGGGCGGGAGGCGATCCATTCCGTGCGGCTGCTGGATCGGGCCTTACGATGAGCACGCCGGCGGAGGTTCTGGCGTTCTGGTTCGCGGGCGGCCCGGATACGCGCCAGGACGCGTGGTTCCAAAAGAGCGACGCTTTCGACGCGCGGTGCCGCGCCTTCGTGGCGGCGCATGAGGCGGCGAAGCGGGGCGAACTGGATGCCTGGGCGGAGACGGCGGAGGGTGGCCTCGCGTTGCTGATCCTGCTGGATCAATTGTCGCGCAATTTGCACCGCGGTTCGGCGGAGGCATTCGCGGCTGACAGCCGGGCGCGGGCGGTGGCCTCCGGCATGATCGCGCTTGGGTTTGATCGGGCATTGACCCCGACGCAGCGGATGTTCGTCTATCTGCCGTTTGAACATTCGGAGGACCTCGCGGATCAGGACCGTTCTGTCGCATTGTTCGAAACAGTGCGCGGATCGTTGGGTGATAGCACGGTGGATTATGCGGCCCGGCATCGCGACGTCATCCGCCGTTTTGGCCGCTTCCCGCACCGGAACGCGGCTTTGGGCCTGGCGAATACGGCGGATGAAGACGTGTACCTGGCGGAGCCGGGGGCCGGGTTTTGACGGGATAGCCGGTTGAACAGTTGGCCTATCATACCAGCGGCCGGAAACATTGACGCACCGGTGCCGGTGCTCCCGTCATGCCGACGGAGGTCGGCATCCACGACTTTGCCCCATCCGACGAAAGAAGGCGTGGATGCTGACCTCCGTCAGCATGACGAGGAAAGCCGACGCCGAGGGGTCAATGTTATGGGCCTCTGGTATAAATCCTCCGCGGGATCAAATTTGGGTCAACCGGCTTTTCATTACGAAATTGGCATGCTATTGCCACACGCACTCACAATGACCAGGGGCAACGTCCATGACCTATCTTGAGCGTATCGACGCCACACCGGAAGCGGATCGCTTCGCGCTGATCAGGGGCTGGCTCGATACCGAAGCTTTGCCGCTGGTCAATGAGTTGCGGGAGAAGCGGCCCATCCTCCAGACCCCGGTCTGCACGTTCGTGGCGGATTT
>CAIUPC010000606.1 GCA_903900905.1 uncultured Acetobacteraceae bacterium | reverse complement strand
GTGCCGCGATTGGTCCCCGGGACAAGCCCGGGGATGACGGGGGGGGGAGCCAACCCCTGGGGCTACCCTTCGCCCGGCAATGGCGCTAGCGTCCCCGACCGGACACTCTGAACCGTCATGACGGCAGAGCCGGAACGGAGGAAACGCACATGGTCATCGCCCTCGGCACCCACATGCATGCCACCGTTTCGGCCCGCGCCACGATCGGCTGACGGAATCCGAAACGACCATTCATCCAAGGAGACCGACAAGATGGCAGAACTAACAGGCTCGGAGATCATCGCGAAATGCCTTGAGAAAGAAGGGGTCAAGGACCTTTTCTACATCATGGGCGGGCCGATGCTGCTGGCCGAGGCCACCTGCATCAAAGAAGGCATTCGCATGATCGACGTGCGGCATGAGCAGGCCGCGGCTTTCGCGTGCCAGGCTTATAGCCGCCTGAAGCAGGTCCCCTCGGTGTGCATGGCCGCCTCCGGCCCCGGCGTCACCAACCTGATCACCGGCATGGCCAATGCGCTGGTCGATTGCTGCCCGGTCGTCGCCTTCGGCGGCTCCAGCCCGCTGTCGCAGTTCGGCCGCCAGGTGTTCCAGGAAATCGACCAGGTCGAGCTGATGCGCGGCTGCACCAAGCACGTCGATCGGCTGATCAACCTCAAGCGCATCCCGCAGCAGATCAACTTCGCCATGCAGAAGGCCATGACCGGCAAGCCGGGTCCGGCCTATATCGATTGCCCAGGCGACATGCTGTACCAAAAGATCGACGAGAACCTGGTCGATTGGTCCTATGCCGGCCGGCCGCTGGTGGATTCGCGTCCGCTGGGCGATCCGCGTCAGGTCGATGCGCTGGTCAAGGCGCTGCAGAACGCCAAGAAGCCGCTGATCGTGTCCGGTTCGGGCGTGATCTGGTCGCGCGCCTGGGCTGAGATGCAAATGTTCGTCGAAGCCGCCGGCATCCCGTTCTACACCACCCCGCAAGGCCGTGGCGTGGTGCCGGACGATCATGAATATGCGTACCTCGCGATGCGCTCCTCCGCGTTCCGTGACGCGGATCTGATCATCGTGCTCGGCACCCGCATGAACTACATCATCGGGCATGCCTCCCCGCCGCGCTTTGGGCCCAATGCGACGATCGCGCGCATCGACATCGATTCGACGGAAATCGCCACCGCGGCGCGTTACGTCGATATCCCCATCGTCGGTGACTGCAAGGCCGTGCTGGAACAGCTGCTCGTCGGCATTCAGGGCAAGATCGATCCGAACACCTACGCCGCCTGGCGCCAGACGTTGCACGACGGTGAACAGGCCAAGCGCAACGCCGCCGGCGCCAATAAGTATGCGGAGGATGGCGACATCCACCCGGTCCGCATGCTCGAAGCGGTGCGCGATTTCGCCAAGCGCGACGCGATCCTGTGCGTCGATGGGCAGGAGACGTTGAACTTCGGGCGCCAGACGATGCCGACATTCTCGCCGGCACATCGTTTGAACTCGGGCCCGTTCGGCACGATGGGCGTGGGTCTGCCGTTCGGCGTGGGCGCGAAAGTGGCTTGCCCGGACAAGCAGGTGATCGTTGTGCACGGCGACGGTTCCATGGGCATGAACGCCATGGAAATCGACACCGCCATCCGGCACAAAATTCCGCTGTTGATCGTCATCAGCCTGAACGGCGGCTGGACCGGCGATCCGAAGCGGGAGAAGCCGGGCCGTGACCTCGGCTACATGCGCTACGACCTGATGTGTGAGGCGCTCGGCGGCTACGGCGAGTATATCACGCAGGCCGAAGACATCACGCCGGCGCTGGAACGGGCGCAGAAGGAAGTCGACAAGGGCCGCGTGGCACTGGTCAACGTCCGCACTGACTACCGGGCCCGCTTCTCGGGCGCGTCGTTCTCGGACTACTCGACCTAAGGGTTGTTGCTGGCCCCTCCCCCGTTTTACCGCGGGGGAGGCGGTTGGGGGTTAGACCGGTGGATGGCGGTTGTGGCTCATGCGCTACCCGTCATGGCCCGGCTTGTCCCTACCGCATTCACAGATCGCGGAAACGATTTTCGCGCGTTCTGCTCTACGACGTCATGGCCCGGCTTGTCCGGGCCACCTATCGCGGCACGGTGCGGTGGGG
>CAIUPC010000605.1 GCA_903900905.1 uncultured Acetobacteraceae bacterium | reverse complement strand
GGGCCCACGGGTCGGGCTGCGCCCGCCCGAGGACAGGCTCCGGCCCGCCACCCACGACTTTGCAGATCAGAGCAACAAGTCGTGGGTGATCCGCCGGAGCCTGTCCTCGGGCCGGCCATCGGCCGGACCCGTGGGCGGACCAGGCGCACCTAGTGGGGCTGCTCCGCCACAATCAGGGCCGTCGTTGAAATCGTGGTCTCCCGAAGGAAGCGGATCTCCACCCGGCTCCCGATGCGGCAACTGTCGAGAACAGTGCGCAGCGCGTTGGCACCACTGGTGCTCTGGCCGTTCAGCGACAGCACCACATCGCCCGGCCGCAGCCCCGCCAGATCCGCCGGCCCGCCCTGCGCGGCATTCACCACCAACCGCCCCGACTTCTGCCCCACGCGCCCGACCAACGATTCCGGGATCGCGATGGGCTGCAATGCGACGCCAAGCCAGACCCGGCGTTCGCTGGATGGCGGACGCACGGGTGCACCACCGGCCGGGCGGGCCCCGGACGGCGGCCGGCCAGCCAAAGGCGGTAGCCCGCGCTGAGCGGCCGGCCGCGGTGCGGCATATAACGGCCGCGGAGCCTCCGCATTCGGGGCCCCCGCCGCGATCCCGGCAAAACGCGCGACCGTACGATAGGGGATGACCACCGCGTCCCCTTCGGCACTAAGGCTGAGCATGCCCAGCATCGCCGCCAGAGAATCCAGCACCAGCGAACCTGGCTCCACCAGCGCGCCCGGCAAGTCCAGGGTCACGCCATGCCCCGGCGCCTTCGGTCGGCGGTACACGTTGCTCAGCCGCACCGTCGGCGACCCATCGCCGTCCGCCGCCAACAGCAGCAGAAGCGATCCGACGGAATCCCGCATGCCCGCGACGATCTCCATGGTCTCCGCCGGGCTTTCCGGCCGCAAAGCGGCGAGATTGGTCGCGGGATCGCGACGCACGACATGCGCCTGGACCAGTAACCCGCTGGCCAGAACGACCATATATACGTCGAGCGGCGGCAGGCCGCGATCCGTGGTCAGGATGAGGTCAGGCGACCACACGATGCCACTCACATGGACGCCAGCACCAACGCGAATGGCGGCGAGATGGGGGGCGCTGGCTTGCGCCAGGCCGGCGATCGTCTCGGAGAGATCGGAAAGAGCATATGTCACAATAGCGCTCTTGTATCGCGGGACCGTGACAAATCAAACGCTCAGTACCAGGGGCTGGGGGTATCGCATATGGCAGAATTCCGCCAAAAGCCGTCATCCTCGGGCTTGTCCCGAGGATCACCAGCCGCACAGACATCAGTATTTATTAATAAAATCAACGACATTACCGCAGGCAATCCTCGGGACAAGCCCGAGGATGACGGTATTTACGCAAGTTCCGCTCCCCCGAAAGCCATATGCGATCCCCCTGCCAGGGGCTGTCGCTTAAGGCAGACATGTCCCGGCCCACGACTTGCGACATCGTTCCGAGTATTGTCATCAAAGGACAGGAGATCAGCATGCCGGAAGACAACCCAGGCCCCAACGGCGACCTCCAGCTGCGAACCGTGGCGATGCCGGCCGACACCAACCCGGCCGGAGACATCTTCGGCGGCTGGATCATGGCGCTGATGGACCTCGCCGCCGGCACCGCCGCGTCGGAGCGTGCGATGGGCCGCACCGCCACCGCTTCCGTGTCGCATCTGAGCTTTCTGCGCCCCGTCAAAATCGGCGACGTCGTCTCCGTCTATACCCGCGTCGACCGGGTCGGCCGAACATCCATCTCCCTGGCGGTGGAGGCCTGGGCCGTGCAACGTGGCCGTAACGATCACCACAAGGTCACT
>CAIUPC010000604.1 GCA_903900905.1 uncultured Acetobacteraceae bacterium | reverse complement strand
GTGAGTCAATGTCAACACGGCCTGGTATTACACGCCCATCCACAGCACCCCACCGCACGATCCACGGCCTGAACCGTTATTTTTATTGACGCGATGGTATGCAATAACTAACGTCCGCGTTGTTCATGTTACGTTCCTTAACGCGGAGGCCTACATGCCCAAAAAACTCGACTGGACCGAAGCCCAGGATACCAAGATCAAGCGCATGCGCGCCGAGGGCGCCACATGGGACGGCATCGCCGAAGCCCTCCAATTCACCCGCTGGACCGTGATCGAACGCGGCCGCCGTATCGGCGCCAGGCCGCCGCCGCCCGGCTTCACGCCACCGCCGGAGGACCCCAATCGCGACGCCCTCCCCGCCGGACACAAGCGCAGCTGGGACGCGCTGGTGCGGGGCAGCTGCCTCGAAGGCGCGCCCTACCCGGCGACGGTTGATTAACGCGGGGGAGAACCGCCCTCGCCTTCAACGCTAAGGCCTATGGCCCCCCCGCCCCTTTCCGAAGTGCCAAACACCCCATCACCGGAGCACAAGATGACCGTCACCGACCAAACCATCGATGCCGATTTCGTCGTCTATCGCCTGGAGGAAGCCGGCGCGACGCTGTTGGCCCTGCCCGGCACCGGCTGGACCACGCATATGCGCAGTTCGTCGCTGGAAATCGTCCGCTCCGCGCTGGAGGCTTACGGCTGGACCGAAGGCCGGGTGCGTCCCCCCGTGCCATCGTCAGCGAAAATCAGCCGCATGGATGAAGCGATGGCCTGGATCCCGCTGATCCCGCTCGATCGCTATGTGCTGCGCCGCGTTGTGGGCGCACGCAGCCTCGTGCACCCCATTACCGACCGCCATCTGTTCCCTTGGCGGCGGCTCGGCGCCGCGCTGGGCGCCGATCATAAGGCGATTCAGCGCTGGCACGCGCAGGGGGTCGCCCTGATCGTGCAGGCGCTGACCAGGCAGGCGTAACCCTCAGGGATGCTTGTGGATCGGGTCGACCCAGAACACCGACTCCGGCTTTTCGACCGCCTCGATCTCCAGGTTCACCACCACGGCTTCATTGTCAGAGCGGACGAGCACGCATTCCAGCGTCTCGTCCTCACTGGCGTTGATTTCCTGATGCGGCACATAGGGCGGGACGAAAATGAAATCGCCCGCTTCCGCCTCGGCCACATATTCCAGCTTCTCGCCCCAGCGCATGCGGGCCTTGCCGCGCACGACGTAGATCACGCTTTCCAGCGCGCCATGGTGATGCGCGCCGGTCTTGGCATTGGCATGGATGTTCACCGTGCCGGCCCAGATCTTCTGCGCCCCGACGCGCGCCAGGTTGATCGCGGCCGCCCGGTTCATGCCCGGCGTCTGCGCCGTATTGGTGTCGAGCTGATCGGCCTTGATCACCCGCACCCCATTCAGCCGCCAGTCAATCGGCGCCGGCGCCGCTTCATGCGTGTGATCATGGTCATGAGAATGATCGTGAGAATGATCATGGGGATGGGCATGATCGTGAGAATGGCTCATGGCATTTAACTCCGCCGCCGCGATGGGGACGCCTTTGTCGCGCAACCCGGGGTTTTCGGGAAGCCCCGTCGCCCTCACTACCAGGGTGATCGCATATGGCTTACGGAGGAGCGGCCCCCCGTAAAAACCGTCATCCTCGGGCTTGTCCCGAGGATCACCCGCGGCACTGCCGTTGATTTTATTAGTAAAATACTGATGCCCGTGCGGCTGGAGATCCTCGGGACAAGCCCGAGGATGACGGTTTTGGCGGAAATCT
>CAIUPC010000603.1 GCA_903900905.1 uncultured Acetobacteraceae bacterium | reverse complement strand
GGCATTGGCCCTGGGGACGATACTCGCAGGGCGCTAGCCGTTTCGCTCGGTCATGGGCGGTTGCCTCACACCAACAGATTCACCTTAGCCCCGCCACCCGATGCAGGCGGCGCAGCTGTAGACGTCACCGGCGGCCGGTTGTTGTCGTCATCCCCGTCCTTATCCTTCTGCCGCACCGGCGGCGCGCCCTGCGGCGGTGGGGGCGGGGCAGTGACGTGGCCGAAATGGGCACCGATTGTGTTCATAAGGGCGGCTCCTTGCGTGATAACGGCGGCTTTCTGCCGCGTTCGCGCCAGGGCATTTTTCGCTGGCCCAGCCATCCTGACCGCAAAAGGTAAACAAACCCCTAACGCCGGCGATTATTTTTCAGAATTTTTCGACCATACCGGCGGATCCACCGCGCCCACCTGCGACGTGATCCGCTCATAGGCCTCCGGCCGCCGATGCTGATCGAAGGCGAAGATCGTCGTCCGCCCCAGCGTGCACAGGCCGAAATCCAGATCCGCGGTGATCAGCTCATCATCCCAGGTCGAGGCCATTGCCACGATTTCCCCTTGCGGGTTCACGATGATGGAATGGCCGAACAGCTCGCACCCATCCTCGATCCCCGCCTTGGCGGTGGCCACCGCGAAGCAGGCATTCTGATAGGCGCCGGCCTGGATCGACAGATGTGAGTGGAACACGCGCAGGTGATGCGCCTCGAACCCGCCAGCCTCCTGATTGATGCTGGGCGTGTTGTAGCCCAGCATCACCAGTTCCACGCTTTGCAGCCCGAGCACGCGCCAGGCCTCCGGCCAGCGGCGATCGTTGCAGATCATCATGCCCATGTTGATGCCGTCCAACCCGCCCATCGGCGCGCGGATAACGGGAAAGCCGAGGTTCCCGACCTCGAAATACCGCTTCTCCAGATGCTGCACGACGCGCTGCGGAGCAAACGCGGCGTGGCCGGGCAGATGCACCTTGCGGTATTTCAGGAGAATGTCGCCCTCGGGGCTGACCAGGACGGAGGTATTGAACCGCCGCTTGCGCACAATCCCGGTCTCATCCGCCTCCTGCGCGATTTCCGCGTAGCCGAGGTGAAAGCCGATCCCGTATGTCCGGGCGGCTTCGAATAGGGGCGCGGTTTCGTTGGACGGCATCGCGGGCTCGAACCAGCGATCCGCCTCGGCGATATCGTCGTGGTAGTGGCGCGGGAAGAAGGTCGTCAGCGCCAGCTCGGGAAAGACCACGAGTTCGACGCCACGCTTATGCGCCCGCTCCATCAGCCGGACCATGCGCTGGACCGCGACCTCCCGCCCCTCCGACTTCTGGATCGGCCCCAACTGGGCGGCAGCGACGGTGAGGGTACGGGACATCGATCTCTCCTGTCTTCAACGCAAACCGCGCCGAACCGATCGGCGCAGAAAATCAGCGGCCACCAGCCCGGTGCCCACCGCGGCGGCGGCGAAGCCCAGCGGGAAACTGCCGCTGATCTCAATCAGCCCGGCAATGGATGATGGCACGAATACCATGCCCAGGCAGGTCAGGCACACGATTCCGCCCGCGGCCTCCGCCGCCCGCCCGGGCGGGGACAAGCGCGCCACTTCCGCGAACAGCACCCCGTTCCAGCCCAGCACCAGGCCGCCGAAGATCGCGCTGACGGCGTGGATGGCCAGCAAGGGCCAGGCGGGCGTGAACTGCGCCGCCAGCAGCGCGCAGACCGAGACGCCCGCGGCGATGCTCGCCATCACCAAAATCGGCCGGCCCGTTCGATCCGCCAGCACGCCCCACACGACGCGCCCGACCATGCCGGTGACCTGCGCCGTGGCCAAAGCGCCACCCGCGACCGTCAGGGTCAAGCCGATGGATTGGTGCAGATAGGTCACGTAAATCGCCAGCAGCCCCATCTGCACGCCCGACATCACGCCCGAGGCGATGCCGATCCCCCGCAGCTCGTTATGCCGCCAGACCAGCAGAAACGGCGCCAGCGCCGTGTGCCACCCGATCCGCCGCCCCGTATCCCGGTCGGCGTCCATTTCCTTGCGCCAGATTTGCAGCGTGACGCAGGTCAGCAGCGACAATCCGACCATCGCCAGCACCGCCCCGCGCCAGCCGAACATCCCGGCCAGACCAGGCAGGATCGCCCCCGCGAGACCGCCGCCAATCGGCACGCCGGCCTGTTTGATGGAGAAGACCAGATTGACCCATCGTTTCGGTGTTGCGCGCAGCAACACATGCGAGCTGGCGGCTGTCGGTGGCGCGTTACCCAGCCCGGCCAGGATGCCGCAGACCGCGAAGCCCAGCAACGAACCCGGCAGCCCGAACAGAAACCCCGTGGCCATCAGCACCAGGCAGGCCTGGCAGACCCGCAACGCACCAAAGCGCGGCACCATCCCGCCGCCCAGCAAAGCCGAGAAAATGCAGACCGCGTAAACCATCGACGTATAGGCACCGATCATGGTCGCGGGGATGCCGATATCGCGGGCGATTTCCGGAGCAAGGACGGGCATCGTGTACATGCCCATCGTGATGACGCTTTGCACCGCCATCATCGCACCCAGTTGCACAACGAAGTCGCGTTTGCCGGCGCCGTCTTGACTTGCCGTTGCGCTCATGGTGCCACACGATTTGAGCCGGAAGCGCCGAAGCCCATGCTCCGGCACCGATACGTTCGAGGAAACACGCCCACCGCCCTAGCGGCGATTGCAAGAGACACGCGATAAACATCCTTCGGAAATGGCGACTACGCGCTTGCCGTTACGGCGGTGCGACCTTACGAAGCACGCCATGGCCTTTGTGACAGGCTAAACCGCGCGGCACCGGCAGCCAACCCGTCCGGCCAGCGGCTTGATGAGTCAATGGTTTGGAGAGAAGTGGATGATCACGCACGACATTAAGGTCTACCCCTCGAAGACGGCGCTCGCCCGGGAAGACCAGTTCGCCTGGAAGATCGCGGGTGTGGCCGCGGACAAGGTCGCGGTGCCGCGGGATGTGACGGCGATGATCGTCAATCGCATCATCGACAATGCCTCGGTCGCGATCGCCGCGATCAACCGCCGTCCGGTGACCTCGGCGCGCGACATGGCGCTGGGCCGTCCGAATAAGGGTGGCGCGACCGTGTTCGGCATGCCGGCCGGCAAGCGGGTCAGCCCGGAATGGGCCGCCTGGGCGAATGGCACGGCGGTGCGCGAGCTGGACATGCACGACACCTTCCTCGCGGCCG
The DNA here is from genome assembly GCA_903900905.1 of uncultured Acetobacteraceae bacterium. Taxonomy (GTDB): domain Bacteria; phylum Pseudomonadota; class Alphaproteobacteria; order Acetobacterales; family Acetobacteraceae; genus Rhodopila. Next base: position 1,810 of record CAIUPC010000603.1, on the reverse strand, counting down.
ATTACTCGCATCCCGGCGACAACATCCCGCCGATCCTGGCGGTCGCGCAGACGCTGGAAAAGTCGGGCAAGGATCTGATCCGCGGCATCGCCACCGGCTACGAAATCCATGTGAACCTCGTGAAGGGCATCTGCCTGCACGAGCACAAGATCGACCATATCGCGCATCTGTGCCCCGCGCAGGCGGCCGGTATCGGCACGCTGCTGGGTCTGAAGCAGGACGTGATCTATCAGGCGGTGCAGCAGGCGCTGCATGTCAGCGTCACCACCCGCCAGTCCCGCAAGGGCGAGATCAGCTCCTGGAAGGCCTATGCCCCCGCGCATGCCGGCAAGCTGGCCGTCGAAGCCGTGGATCGCGTGATGCGCGGCGAAGGCGCCCCGAGCCCGATTTACGAAGGTGAAGACAGCGTCATCGCCTGGATCCTGAACGGTCCGGACGCTCATTATCAGGTGCCGCTGCCGGGTGTTGGCGAAGCCAAGCGCGCCATCATGGACACCTACACCAAGGAACACAGCGCCGAGTACCAGTCGCAGGCGCTGATCGATCTGGCGTTCCGGATGCGGGAGCAGATCTCCGACTTCGATGCGATCGAGAAGATCGTCATCCACACCAGCCACCACACCCACTACGTTATCGGCACCGGTGCCAACGATCCGCAGAAGATGGATCCGAAGGCTTCGCGTGAGACGCTCGATCACTCGATCATGTACATCTTCGCCGTCGCCCTGCAGGATGGCGCCTGGCACCATGTCGAGAGCTACGCGCCGAAGCGGGCCGGCCGCGCCGACACCGTCAAGCTGTGGCATAAGATCGAGACCAAGGAAGATCCGGAATGGACGCGCCGCTACCGCGCGACCGACCCGAACGAGCTGTCGTTCGGTGGCCGGGTGGAAATCTTCCTGCGCGACGGCACCAAGCTGGAAGACGAGATGGCGGTTGCCAATGCCCATCCGCTGGGCGCCAAGCCCTTCGGCCGCGACGACTATATCCGCAAGTTCCAGATCCTGACGGACGGCATCATCTCGACCCGTGAATCGAACCGGTTCCTGGAGACGGTGCAGGACCTCGCCCGCCTGCCGGCTGGCGAACTGCACCGGTTGAACGTCGCGCTGCCGGCCGGCACGATTGCCGTCGGCAAGCCGGGGATCGTCTGAAACCAGCGGCCTGAAACGATGCCTCTCCTTTATAGACGCTCATTTCGAGGAGAGGCCTTTAAGTCACGTCATCCCCGGGCTTGTCCCGGGGACCAATCGCGGCACAATCGGAAACCTTGGTCCCCGGGACAAGCCCGGGGATGACGGTTTTGGAAGCCATCGCCCCTCCCCCCCAACCTTGGTCCGCTTCTCGGCCCAAGCCCGCGAGGGGAGGGGGAGGACCCATCAGGAGGACACACCCATGAGTGAAACCGCCACCAACACGCCGATCCGCGCCAAGCGCGGCGTTGGCCTGTCCGGCATCACCGCCGGCAATACCGCTTTGTGCACCGTCGGCCGCTCCGGCAACGACCTGAACTATCGCGGCTACGACATTCTCGACATCGCCACGATCTGCGAGTTCGAGGAGATCGCGTTCCTGCTCGTTCACGGTACCCTGCCGACGAAGGCCGAGCTGGCCGGCTACAAGGCGAAGCTGAAGTCGCTGCGCGGCCTGCCCATCGCCGTGAAGGCGGCGTTGGAAGCCCTGCCGGCCGCCTCGCATCCGATGGATGTGATGCGCACCGGCGTGTCGGTTCTCGGCTGCGCACTGCCGGAGAAAGACGATCAGAACGTCGCCGGCGCGCGCGACATCTGCGATCGCCTGATGGCCTCGC
>CAIUPC010000602.1 GCA_903900905.1 uncultured Acetobacteraceae bacterium | reverse complement strand
GCCGCGGCGGCGGGAAGCGCCATCGCCGCGCCAAGCGCCATCGAGAGCAGGGCAGAGCGGAACGACATCGGGTTTACTTTCATGACAAGCCAACCTGCGTGCAGGCGACGAAATGGCCGGGTTGGATTTCCCGGGATTCGGGGCGGGATTGTTTGCAGCTCTCGACCGCGATCGGGCAGCGCGGGTGGAACACGCAGCCCGTCGGCGGATTGATCGGGCTCGGCACCTCGCCCTGCACCGGGCGGAACACGCGGCCTTGTTCGACCAACGGATCGGGCACCGGCACCGCGGCCAGCAGCGCTTTGGTATAAGGATGCTGCGGATTGTCGAACAGCGTGTCGCTATCGGCCAGTTCCACGATACGGCCGAGATACATCACCGCCACGCGCTGGCACAAATGCCGCACCACCGACAGATCATGGGCAATGAACAGATAGGTCAGGCCGAATTTTTCGCGCAGATCCTCCAGCAGGTTGATCACCTGCGCCTGGATCGACACATCGAGGGCGGAGACCGGTTCGTCGCAGACAATGAATTCCGGGTTCATCGCCAAAGCGCGGGCGATGCCGACGCGTTGGCGCTGGCCTCCGGACATTTCATGCGGGTAGCGGTCGGCGAAGCGGGCGTTCAGGCCGCAGATGGTCAGCAACTCCCGCACCCGTGCCTCGCGCTTGGTGGCATCGGGCTCGATCCCGTGCACCTTCATCGGTTCGGCGATGATCTGGCCGATTTTCATGCGCGGGTTCAGGGAGCTGAACGGGTCCTGGAAGATGACCTGGATGCGCTGGCGCAGCGCCACCATCTGTTTCTGGCTGAGGCCCGCGATATCGACGCCATCGTAAACAATCGACCCGGCGGTGGGCGTTTCCAGCCGCAGGATGCAGCGCCCGGTGGTGGTCTTGCCGCAGCCGCTTTCGCCGACAAGCCCCATCGTCTCCCCGCGGGCGACGCTGAAGCTGATGCCATCGACGGCTTTGACCTCACCGACGGTGCGGCGGGTCATCATCCCCTCGGTGATGGGGAAGTGCATCCGCAGGCCTTTGACCTCCAGCAGCGGGCGATCATCGGTCGTGGTCATGCTGCCTGATCCGTATGCGAGAGCGAGCCACTATTGAAACACGCGGCCAAATGACCGTCCTCAAGTCCCGCCTGAGCCAGCACCGGTCGGCCTGCCGCGCAGGCGTCGGTGGCGAAGCGGCAGCGGGGCCGGAAGGCGCAGCCGGCGTCGAGGCGGGTCAGATCGGGCGGCTGCCCCTCCACCGGGTCGAGCCGAGCCTGCCGCGGCCGATCGAGGCGGGGAACGGAGCGGAGGAGTGCGATGGTGTAGGGGTGGCGCGGGTCGTGATAGATCGCGGCGGCCGAACCGGACTCAACGATCCGCCCGGCATACATGACGTTCACCCGCGTGGCGTAGCGGGCGACGACGCCGAGATTATGGGTGATGACGATCAGCGCGATGTTCAGCCGCTGCGTCAGGTCCTTCATCAGCTCCAGGATCTGCGCCTGGATGGTGACATCCAGCGCGGTGGTCGGCTCATCGGCGATGATCAGCTTGGGTTCGCAGGCGAGTGCGATGGCGATCATGATACGCTGGCGCATGCCGCCGGACAGCTGGTGCGGGTATTGCTTCAACCGCCGCGCCGCGTCGGCGATGCCCACCAGGCCCAGCAGTTCCAGCGCCCGCTCGCGCGCCGCCGCCGGGGTGGCGCCGCGGTGCTGTTCCAGCGTTTCCGTGATCTGCCGCCCGATCGTCAGGACCGGGTTGAGGGAGGTCATCGGCTCCTGGAAAATCATGCCGATCTGACTGCCGCGCAATTGGCGCATTTGTTCTTCGGTGAGTTTCAGGAGATCCTGACCGTCGAACAGCACTTCTCCGGCCGTGATTCGACCGGGGGGATCGGGGATGAGCCGAAGGATGGACATGGCGCCGACGGATTTGCCAGAACCGCTTTCGCCGACGATCGCAACTGTCTCGCCGGCTTGAACGGAGTAGCTGATTCCATCGACAGCCCGAACGGTTCCCGCACTGGTCCGAAATTCGGTGTGCAGGCCGCGGATGTCGAGGAGTGGTGGCAAAGTCCCCTCCCGAAACTTGTCCCGTGAATCCTTGATCGGTTCTTAGGATTGCCTTGCTATCGGAGGGGGGGTGCCGCTGTCAACGACGGTGATCGGCGCCGGGGGATTTGCATAAAGGCAAGAGGCAGCACGGTTTTCCATGGACGGCCGGGACATAGGCATCCCCCACCCATATTCTCCCCCTCTCCTTGCGGGATGGGGCGGGGGGAGGGGTATCTCTCTGAGAAATGTGCCTTTTCACGCCTCCCCCCAGCCCCCTCCCGCAAGGGGAGGGGGAGACACCATGGGTTAACATCAACGGCGTCTGGTATACTCCGAGTCCGCAGGAGTCCGGGAATTCCCGCTGCCTTTAATATCTCGCTGGCGGCGCCGCTTCCCGTCATGCTGACGGAGGTCAGCATCCACGCCTTTCGCTGTTGAGACCACGCAAGGCGTGGGTGCCGACCTGCGTCGGCATGACGACAGTGTCAGCGCGGGAGGAGGCCCGGTCAGGATCAAACATTTTCCCGGATTCCCGCGGAGTCGGAGTATATTACTCCGTCACCACAACCGTCCCCTTCATATGCGGATGCAATCCACAAATATAATTGAAGGTCCCGGCCTTATCGAACTGATAACTAAAGGTGTCATCCGTATCGATGGTCTTGGACCGCATCGAAGACCCGATCGCCACGATGCTGTGGGGAATGTCGTCATGGTTGGTCCATGTCACCGCGGTCCCCTTCCGCACCGTGAGTGTGTTTGGTGAGAACGTGAAATTATCGATTTTCACATCCGCCTTCGGACCTTCCGCCAGTGCGCCCAGGGGCAACAGCAGCAGCAAGGCAAGCGCAAGGCGCGGGAGTCCCGTCCGGGCCAACAGGCCCGTTTCCGTCGATTTAGTCATGGATTTCTCCGGTTATGCTGTCTTAAAGCAACCAGTTATCCGCGTGTCCCCACCGCTCCGTGCGGAAACGGGGCCTCGGTTCAGGCCCGGCGATGACGGGTTTTATGGTGCCGATGCCTCCCGATTTCAGCGCCGGCGAGGGAACCTCAACCCGCCAGCGGCGTATCGACAATCGCCAGCGGCGTGCCGGTCGACACCAGGCTGACCCGGGCAACCCCGAGATAGGTCTTCAACTCACCCGCCGGCACCGGCATCGGGCCCGGACCCTTGGCCACACCCGGCGTGCCCTGCGGGAAGGCGGTCGAGCGCGCGGTGTGGAACGCCACATGCCCCTCCACTTTCTGCATCACCTGGTGAACGTGCCCGTTCAGCACCGTCACCGAGCCGAAACGCTTCAAATAAGTCAGCGCCTGCGCCCCGTCCGTCGTGCCCCAACCCCATGCCTCATGCGCGACCCACAGCGGTACATGCGCGAAAATCACAATCGGCGTGCTGGCGGTCAGGCCCTTCACATCCTTTTCCAGCCATTCCAGCTGCGCCTGACCCAGTGAGCCGAGGCCGGCCCCCTGCAGGTTGATCACATTCACCAGCCCGATGAAATGCACGCCATGCGAGTCGAAGCTGTACCAGCCGTCGCCTTTGGTGCCCTTGCCGTAACGGTTGAGGTAGCTCTTGCGGTCCTCCTCCAGCACGTCGTGCTCGCCGGGGACGGTATAGACCTGCAAGCCGCTGGCTTTCAGCAATTGCGCCCCGGTGTCGAATTCTTCGGGTTTCGACAGATGCGTGATGTCGCCGGTATGGATCAGGAAGGCGGGCTTCTCCGCCGGGGTCGTCAGCGCGGCCAAGGCCTGCTGGAAGGTGCCGGTCACATCGGTATTAACCGGCTTGTTGAACCCCAGATGGCTGTCGCTGACCTGCGCGAAGGTGAAGCCCGGCGTGGTCGCGGCCTCGGCGGAGCCAATCAACCGCGAGCGCGGAACGCCGCCCGCGACGGTCCAGAGCATGGTGGCACCCGCCCATGTCATGCAACTCAGAAAGCCGCGGCGGTCCTGATTGTCGGGTTGCTCGGTCATGGATGCGTCCTCGCGCTCGGGTCCGCCACGCGGCCCTTCCACCCTGCCATACCGGGCTTCGCCAGCGCCTATTCCCGCCCGCCCCCATTTTTTTCACCGCCGGGAATAACATCGGCCGAACCGGGGTAGGATGGTTACACGGCACAGGACCCTCGCTTTGGCGCATGACGACCGCAGACGGCAGTTCGAATTGCTGGCGCTCCCGCATCTGGACGCCGCGTTCAACCTCGCCCGCTGGCTGGCGGGCAATCCGTCGGACGCCGAGGACGTGGTGCAGGACGCCTATCTGCGCGCCTACCGCTATTTCAGCGCCTTTCAGGGCGGCAATTTCCGGGTCTGGCTGCTGGGCATCGTGCGCAACTGCTTCATCGACTGGGTGAAGGAAAACCGCTCCGGCCGCATGCTGTTCCAGGCCGAACCGGCGGCAGGTGATCCGGAAACCCTATGGGCGGCCGCCCCGCGCGACCCGGAAGCCCTGTTGCTGGAAAGCATCGACAGCCAGACGCTGGAGCGTCTGATGGCACAACTGCCGCTGGAATACCGCGAAGTCCTGCTTCTCCGTGAAGTCGAGGATCTATCTTACAAGGAGATCGCCACCATCACCACGACCCAAGTCGGCACCGTCATGTCGCGCCTGTCCCGCGCAAGGCTGGCATTACGCAAGCTCTGGTTCGCCGCTGAGACGAAGGAGGCCGCTCATGGCATGTGACCGCATGCGCCCCCTGCTGGCCCGCCTGGCCGATGGCGCCCTGCGCCAGCCCCGCCGCTTCTTCGTCGCCCGCCATGCCGCCCACTGCCCGGACTGCGCGGCGCGGTTGGAGGAACTGTCCTCAATCCGCACCATGCTGCGCACCAAATTGCCCGCGCATCGGGCGCCACCGGGCCTCGCCGCCCGGATCGTCGCCTCCCTGCCGCGGGAATCGCCCCCCGCACCGAGCCGCGCCTGGTACCGCATACCGGCGTTCGGCGTGGCCGGAGGCGGTGTCGCTGGCGCACTGGCGGGCATCGCGCTCACCCTCGCCGTCATGGGCGGGGCAGGGCGGGAAGACCCCGTCCTCACCGGCGTTATCGGCGGCCACGTCCGCGCCCTCATGGCCGAGCATCTCATGGATGTCGCGACATCCGATCGGCATACCGTGAAGCCCTGGCTGTCGGCGCGGCTGGACGTGTCCCCACCCGTGCGCGACCTCGCTGATAGCGGCTTTCCGCTGCTGGGCGGCCGGTTGGATTACGTGGACGGGCACAAAACCGCGGCGGTGGTCTACCGCCGGGCGCAGCACATCATCAATCTGTTCGCCTGGGCGGACGCCGGGCGCGATCTGGGCTTTGCCGAGCGCGGCCGGCAGGGCTTCAACGTGGTCTCCTGGCGGACCGGCGGCATCGCGTATCACGCGGTCTCCGACCTCAACGCCGATGAACTCGCGGCCTTCGCGCGGCTGGTCGGGGGAGGGTAGCCATCGGCACCGATTGTGACCCCTGATACCAGGGACCGGATGCGGGCCCTCACCGGGTGATCACCACCTGGCGGTGACATTCACCCGGCATGCGGTCAGGTCAGCTTGGTCATTGCAACGATGATGTCCATCATCTCCGGCATGTGTGTCACGATTTGCGGGTTACCACCGCCTGCCTGCACCACGATCATCATCACGTTCGTTCGGTCGGCGATTTTTGGATAGACTTTCCCGCCGCCGCGGAACACATGACCGGTGAACCCCGCGGGGATGAAAGCCCCGAAGCAAAACCGCTCGGACACGGGATGCTGGAGATAGAGGACATTATCCTGCTTGAAGGCTGCGACCAGGAGGCGCTTCTCATCCTCGGCGCTCAGATCCTGGTATTCCAAGGTATAAGTTTTCGTAACGTTCCTCATGAGCATCGGGACCCAGACCTGCTTTTGGATCTTGCCGCGGAAATCTTCCTTCAGCTTGCCAACCTGGTAATAGCCAGCGGCTTCGTTTCCGGTGCCACTCGCGAAGTTGTGGCTATAGGCGACACTGGCCGAACGATGTTTGCCGTCGTGTCCCGACGAATAGGAATGGTAAGCGGCGGCCAGGCCTTGCTCAGTTTTCAGCGCGTTCACGGCGCTTTGCGCGGTTCCAAGGTCCATGTGATTGCTTCCCCGATGTAAGAACCGAAACTCCCCGATGCGCAGCCCATGTTCGCATCATGGATGCTCAATAACATCGGCTCTGATGCGTGCCAAGCAGCAGCCCGGGTCACGCCCCCGCCGACGGCACCACGATCGCCTTGCGATGCCCGCCAAACCGGCGCGCCAGCCGTTCCAGCGCCAGATAAACCACCGGGGTCGTGTACAGCGTCAGCATCTGCGACACGACCAACCCGCCAACAATGGAAATCCCCAACGGCCGCCGTAATTCCGATCCCGTGCCAAACGCCAGCGCCAGCGGCACCGCCCCCAGCAGCGCCGCCATCGTCGTCATCATGATCGGTCTGAAACGTTCCAGGCACGCGGTGTGAATGGCATCGAACGGGGTCATGCCATGCACACGTTCCGCCTCCAACGCGAAATCGATCATCATGATGGCGTTCTTCTTCACAATGCCCATCAACAGGATAATCCCGATCATCCCCATGACCGAAAGATCGGTGCCCGTCAGCCACAAGGCCAGCAAAGCCCCCAGCCCGGCCGAGGGCAGAGTCGATATGATGGTAATCGGATGCAAAAGGCTCTCATACAGAACCCCCAGAACGATGTAGATCGAGAACAACGCCGCCGCGATCAGAATCGGCTGGTTTTTTAACGATTTCTGTAACCATTGCGCATTGCCGGCAAACTCCGCCCGGATGCTCTCCGGCATGCGCAGTTCCAGCGCCGCCTTCTCCACCGCATCCTGCGCATCGCCCTGCGCCATGCCAGGCGCGAGGTTGAAGCTCAGCGTCGCCGCCGGAAACTGCCCCTGATGGCGCACCGCCAACGTGGCACTCCCCCGCTCGAACCGCGCGACCGCCGAAAGCGGCACCTGCTGCCCGGTGGAGGACCCAACATACAGCCGGCTCAGCAAGGCCGGGTCGGTTTGCAAGACGGGATCGACCTCCAGCACCACCTTGTACTGATTGCGCTGGGCATAGATGGTCGAGACCTGCCGCTGCGCATAGGCATTGTTCAGCGCGTTATCGATCGCGACCGTGCTCACCCCCAGGCGCGACGCCGCCTCCCGATCGATCACCACGTTGATCTGCGGCCCGGCCCGGTCCTGGTCGGAGCTGACATCCGTGATCCCCGGCGTGGCCTGCAGCTTTTCCTCCAGTTTGAGCGCCCAGGTCCGCAGATCCGCCACCTCCGGCGCGATCAGCACATATTGGAACTGCGACCCGCCCTGCCGCCCGCCACCGCGTAAATCCTGGGCGGAGAACAGGAAGGTCTGGATCCCGCCCATCCGCCCCAAAGCCGGCCGCAGCCGGGCGATCACATCCTCCGACGATACGCCACGCTCGTTCAACGGTTTCAGATTGACCGTCACGGACCCACGATTGAGCGAACTCCACCCGCTCGAAACCCCGACCGTCGAGGCCACGCTCGCCACCGCCGGATCAGCCAGCAGGATATCGACCACCGCCCGCTGCCGCTCCTCCATAATGCTGAACGAAACGTCCGGATCGGCCTGGGTCGAGCCAACAAGGATCCCGGTGTCCTGCAGCGGCATAAAGCCCTTCGGCACCACGCCATACAGGCGCACCGTCAGCGCCACTGTCAGGACCACGATCAGCAGCATGAACACCGGGCTCGCCAGCGCCCAGCCGAGGCTCCGCGCATAACCCCGATGGATCGCGTCCAACATCCGGTCGATGCCCCGCCAGATCAGCCCGGGCCGCGCCTGTTCCGCCGGCGCGGTCATATAATGGCCGCAGATCATCGGCGTGAGCGTCAGCGACACCACCGCCGAGATCGCGATCGCCACCGTCAGCGTCATCGCGAATTCGTGGAACAGCCGCCCGAGGACCCCGCCCATGAAGATCAGCGGGATGAACACCGCCACCAGCGACAGGCTGATCGATACCACCGTAAAGCCGATCTGCCGGGCGCCGAGGAGGGCGGCGCGGAGCGGGGGCTCGCCTTGCTCCATCCGCCGGACGATATTCTCGATCATCACGATGGCATCATCGACCACGAAGCCCACGGAAATCGTCAACGCCATCAACGAGAAATTGTCGATCGCGAAACCCAGCGCCCACATCGCCGCGATCGTGCCACTCAGCGACAGAGGCACCGTCACCGCCGCCGCGATCGTCGGCACCAGCCGGCGCATGAACAGCAGCACCACCAGCAGCACCAGCGCGATGGTGATCAGCAGCGTCCATTGCACGTCGTTGACGCTCGCCCGGATGGTCGCGGTGCGGTCGCTGATGACGGTGACCTGGATGTCGTTGGGCAGCCATTCCAGCAATTGCGGCATCAGGGCTTTGATGTGGTCCACCGTCTCGATGACGTTGGCGCCGGATTCCTTGGTGATCGTCAGCAGGATCGCCGGCTGCTTGCCGTTCCAGGCGGCCAGCCGCACATTGGCGACGCTGTTGATCACGCTCGCCACATCCGACAGCCGCAGGATCGCGCCATTCCCGGCCTTGATCACCAGCGGCGCATATTCGCGGGCCTGCGAAATCTGGCTGTTGAGCGCCATGCTCTCGGCCCGGTCCGGCCCCTGAAACCCCCCGATTGCCCCGATCGTATTGGCGCCGCGAATGGCGGTGAACACGTCCTGCGCCGCCAGCCCCGCCGCGGCCAGCCGCACGGGGTCGAGGGCGACGCGCACCGCCGGCTTCTCCGCCCCGTTGACCGTGACCTGGGCCACGCCCTCCGCCTGCGACAGGCGCTGCGCCAGGATGGTGTCGGCCGCGTCGTAAATCTGCGCCGTCGTCAGCGTCGCCGACGACAAGGCGATCGTCATGATCGGCGCGTCCGCCGGGTTGAATTTCCGGTAGAACGGCCGCACCGGCAGGTCCGACGGTAGATCGGTCGTCGCCGCGTTGATCGCCGCCTGCACATCATGCGCGGCCCCGTTGATGTCCCGGTTCAGGTCGAACTGAATGACGATCGATGTGTTGCCGATAACCGAGGTCGAGGTGATTTCAGTAACGCCCGCGATCTCCCCCAACCGGCGCTCCAGCGGCGCGGCGATGGAATTGGCCATCGTCTCCGGATCGGCGCCGGGGCGGGCGGCGACGACAACGATGGTGGGAATGTCGATGGACGGGAGCGCGGCGACCGGCAGGAACCGGTAAGCGACCAGCCCGGTCAGGAACAGACCGATGGACAGCAGGATGGTTGCGACCGGCCGGGCGATGAAGGGGGCGGAGAAGTTCAAACTTTGCTAAGCTCACCTATGCCGATATGAACTGCTCACTGATCCAGTCGCTGACCGATTGTTCGATCGGACCTTGATGAAAAAGCATTGGTGAGATTTTCCTTGGACGCTTGTTCCCGATCACAAGGAAGACATCGCTTGCTGTCACTTCAGCAGCTTTGATAGTCAAAGCAAAACGGTTATCGTTGATGATCTGTTCGCGTTCCAAGCGCCACAGTTGGCGTGCAGTCGTCTCCCTGCGTCGATCCACAATGCAATAAAGG